>JANMJO010000223.1:0-6911 GCA_031371425.1 Verrucomicrobiales bacterium
AGTGCGCGTTGAATTCATAGGCGATGCGACACCGACACAGGCCCGCCCAACTTCTTTTAAACAAAACGGCGGTTGTCATCACGACAACCGCCGTTTGCTTTTCCTGATTCCGAATTAAACACGCCCGCTAGGAAGCGAGCGTTCCGTGGAGCGCCCGCTTCCTAGCGGGCAAGTTCCAGCGGCATCCCGGTGGGTAGCACAGGCCACTGGCCTGTGCCGAGGGGCGACCCGCCGCTCGGAACGGGGAGCGCGCCCGAACTTTCTCAAGCGTCCGCTTCCACGGCCTATGTCCTCCCCATTCCGTCCGGCCAGTGGCCGGACGGCACAGGCGAGTCGCCTGTGCTACCCGTTTCCGATTTCGGAGTTCGGGTTAAGAGGGTCGCAGGGCAGTTCGTTACTGCCGCTTTGCAGGCTTCAGCGGACGCGGTGAGTTGGGTGCCTTGGCTATCGCCGCTTGTTGCGCCCGCCATTTTTTTGGGCTGAGGCCGATTGTCTTGCGGAAGGTGCGGAAGAGATGGCTGGGGCGGGTATATCCGGTCCGCCGGGCCACTTCGGCCACCTTAAAATCCGTGGTGGTGAGCATCTTTTTGACCTGTTCCATACGCAGCCGCATGATTTCCTCGTTCACAGTGCGTTTCATTTCCTTGCGGAATGCGATTTCCAGCATTCGGCGTGTAAGGTCGGTGGCGGCCACCACATCTGCCACCCCGAGCAATGGATTGGCGTATTGATCCTTGATGTAGCGCAGCGCCCGCGCGACTTGCAGGTTGTCCACGGCCACGATGTCCGTGCTCCGGCGTGTGACCAGACCGGTGGGAGGCACGCGGATCACCTCCTTCGGCGGTTTCCGTCCGGCCATCAACCGATCCAGCAACGCGCAGGCCTTGTAAGCCATCCCTTCCAGATCGTGGCAGACGCTCGACAATGGCACATGGACGCATTCGCAAAGGATCGTGTCGTTGTCCACCCCGAGCACCGCCACCGATTCGGGCACGAGCAGACCGGCATCATCGCACGCAGCGATGATATCCGCCGCCACGCAGTCATTGTAGCCAAAGACGGCCAGCGGCTTGGGCAGGCGCTGTAGCTCACGGGTCAATAGCTTGCGCCGCGCTGTCCAGTCCAGCGTGGCCTGCTGGCCATGCCGGGAATTGGCCGAGGGCAGCACATGGCAGGAGAGGCCCGCGCGGCGCAGCCGGTTGGCAAAACCGAGATGCCGCTCCGAGTTGACGAGGTCATCTTGGAAGGGTGCCCAGGCGAAATTCCGGTAGTCGCGCTCGAGGAAGTGTTCGGCTGCCATTCGCCCGATCATGTCGCTATCGCCCTCCACCCGGGGCAGGTTGATGTCGTCGCGCACCTTGGAAATTTCCACCGCCGGCAGGCCCGAGGAGAGGATGAACTCCGCCAGATCATCACGGTCGCCAATGAAGGAGAGGATGCCATCGCCGCGCCAGCCGATGGGGATTTTCGCCGTGTAAATCATGTCGGCGACGACATGCCATTGGTGTTCCTGGGCATAGCGGGCGGCTCCTTTGAAGAAGCCGTGGTGCGTGTCGGTCAAGGCCAGCAAGACGGATCGTTTCGCGCGCATGGTGACGAGAATCTAACGTGGCGTGTGTTTGCCGTCACCAAAAAAACGCCGCAAAAAGGGATAGCTTAAAACGCAAAATGGCAGTCGTCGTTCGTTGCTCATCTGGGTGATACTACGCAGGAGTGAGAATCAACCGGTTATTGTGCGGTAGCGAAAAGGAGACGCTTGAAATGTTCCTGTGGGCAAGCCGAGGTGCGGCGCGCCCGGACAGCGGCAGTCACCATGAAAATTGACGCCCATCAGCATTTCTGGAAATATAATCCGACACACCAAGTTTGGATGACGGATCGCATGCAAATTTTGAAGAGGGATTACCTGCCGAGCGAACTGGAGACCCAGCTCGGCGCTCTTGGCTTTGACGGCACCATTGCCGTGCAAGCGCGGCAGTCGGTGGAGGAGACGGGGTGGTTGCTGCAACTGGCTGAGGAGCACGATTTCATCAGTGGCGTGGTGGGTTGGGTGGACCTGTGTTCTCCCGAGTTGCCCGGCCAACTGGAGCGCTACGGGTCGCATCCCAAGCTCGCGGGCGTCCGCCACGTCGTCCACGATGAACCGGATGATGGCTTCCTGCTGCGGCCGGAATTCCGGCGCGGCCTGGCGCAACTCCGCGAATACGATTTGACCTACGACCTGCTGCTGTTTCCAAAACATCTGCCGGTGGCCGTAAAACTCGTGCAGGAATTTCCCGACCAGCCGTTCGTGCTGGATCATATCGCCAAGCCTCGCATCGCGGAAAAACAGTTCGCCCCGTGGCAGGCGGATGTGACGGCGCTGGCGCAGTTTCCCAATGTCTGCTGCAAACTCTCCGGCATGGTCACCGAGGCGAACTGGCGGCAATGGCAACCGGATGACTTCCATCGCTACCTCGACATCGTCATCGAAGCTTTCGGGACTGACCGCGTGATGATCGGCTCAGACTGGCCGGTGTGCCTGCTGTCCGGCGATTACGATTCCACGATGAACATCGTCATTGATTACGTGCAACAATTTCCTGCCGAGGTGCGCGCCGACATCCTCGGCGGAAACTGCGCCCGGTTTTACGGAATCCATTCCATGGCAACCCAAGACCAATCATGAGCGAGACCATGCAAGCCGGCGTCCTACATGGCGCCAAAGATATACGGCTGGAAAAAGTTGAGCAGCCCGCGCTGCGGTCCGGCATGGTGCGGCTGCGCGTCCGCCGCGTGGGCATCTGCGGCTCGGACATGCACTACTTCGAGCACGGCTACTGCGCGGCGTTTGTCCCGACGCGGCCATTCATCCTCGGCCATGAGCTGACCGCCGACGTAGCGGCGGTGGCGGCGGATGTGACGACGCCGGGCGTTGGCGCCCGCGTGACGGTCAACCCGGCGCGCGCCTGCGGCTTTTGCGGCTACTGCAAGTCCGGACGCGGCAATCTGTGCCGCCAGACCATCATGCTCGGCAGCGCCAGCACCACGCCGCCGACGGACGGCGCATTCGCAGAATTTGTCACGGTGCGGGCCGACCAGTGTCACGTCCTGCCCTCGCACATGAACGACGGCTTGGGCGCGATGATGGAGCCGTTCGCCGTCGCGCTGCATGCGGTCAAGCGCGCCGGTTCTGTGGCGGGCAAACGCGTGCTCGTGACGGGCGGCGGGCCGATCGGCTTGCTGGTGCTTATCACGGCGCGGGCTTTTGGCGCGACGCCGGTGGTGTTGAGCGACGTGGTTGCAGGACGGCGGCAGACGGCGCTGAAGTTGGGCGCGGATGCCGTGCTAGATCCGGCGGCGAAGGGTTTGCCGGAGCAGGTGCGCGAGCTTGTGGGCGATGGTTTCGATGTGATTTTTGAAGCGTCCGGTGCGCCGCCGGCCTTGCGGCAAGCGTTCAGCTTGGTTCGACCGGGCGGCACGATTGTGCAGATTGGAACGCTGGGCACGGACGATGTGCCGCTGCCGGCCAACCAGATCATGGCGCGCGAAATTCAGTTCATCGGTTCGTTTCGCTACGGCAACGTCTTCGACGAGGCGATTCGTTTGGTGTCATCCGGCCGGGTGAATCTGGAGCCGTTAATCAGTCAGGTTTTTCCGTTGGTAGAAATCCCGCAGGCAATGTCGCGTGCGTTCGCAAAGGACGACGTCATCAAAGTTCAAATCGAAGTCAACTCCACCAGAAATTAAATACTAATTACATATGCATATTTCTCCCATTGATGTGGCGGTGATCGCCATCTACCTAATCGGTATCACGGCCTTTGGCATTTGGGTCGGTTACCGGAAGAACACTTCGTCGCAACAGTATTTCCTGGCGAACAAGTCGCTCGGCTGGTTCACGGTCGGCGCGGCGGTGTTCACCTCGAACATTTCCACACTGCATCTGGTGGGGCTGGCGGCGGGCGGCGCGAAGGAGGGGATGGTAATCGGCAACTTCGAGTGGATGGCGTGTTTCACCCTGATGACGCTGGCGTTGATCTTCGCGCCGTTTTACATCAACTCGAAAGTCTCCACGCTGCCGGAGTTCATGGAGCGGCGGTATTGTCCGCAGGCGCGCACGTTTCTCGCGGTCATCGGTTTGTTGGGCGCGCTGCTGATTCACATCGGCATCAGCTTGTTTGCCGCGGCGAAGGTGTTCGAGAGTTTCCTCGGCGTTCCGATGGGGGTCACGATCATCGTGCTCTCATTTTTCACGGTGATCTACACGGTGCTCGGCGGGTTGAAGGCGGTGGTGATGACTGAAAATATTCAGGTGTGCCTGTTGCTCGGCGGCGCGACGTTGGTCACGGTGCTGGGAATTAAAGCGCTTCCCGGCGTCGGCGTGCATGACCTCGCCGGGTTCAAGGCGGCGGTGTCGCCGGGCCAGTTGAACATGCTGCAACCGGTTATCAATGAGCAGGGGCATCTGAACGGATTCTCGTGGCTCAGCGTGCTGCTGGGTTATCCAATCTTGGGCATCTGGTATTGGTGCGCAGATCAGACGCACGTTCAGCGCTTGCTGGGCGCGAAGAGTCTGAAGGACGCGCAGAACGGCGCGTTGTTCGCCGGGTTTCTCAAGATTACGCCGGTGTTCTTGATGGTGCTGCCGGGCGTGATTGGCTATGTGCTGTGGCAGAAGGGGGCTTTCCAATTGTTGAATGTGGCCGCCACCGGCCAGCCGGATTACAACACGATGCTGCCCTCGCTGATTAATTACCTGATCCCCGTCGGCCTCAAGGGATTGATCGCCGCGAGCATGGCGGCGGCTTTGATGAGCTGCATGGCCGCCGCGCTGAACAGTTGCGCCACGTTGATCTCGCTCGACATCGTCAAGCGCGTGCGTCCTGACACGAGCGATAGCAGCACGGTGACCATCGGCCGGATTGCCACGGGCGTCATCATGGTGCTGGCGATGCTTTGGTCCACGCAGGGCGACCAGTTCGGCACGATCTTCGAGGCCATCAACAAAATTCCCATGACCTTCGCGCCGGCGGTGACGACGGTGTTTGTGCTGGGCGTGATGTGGAAGCGCGGCACGAAGCAGGCCGCGATGGCGACGCTGTATCTCGGTTCGCTCATCGGCGTCACCTACTTCCTGGTGGACATGCCGGGCATCGGCAAAATGATTCTCGGCGCGGGCAAGGCGCACGCGGGTTTCAGCGGATTGATTTCCGATCCCGCGCAGGGGTGGGGCATTCCCTTCATGCTGGTCGGTCCGATCATCGCGGTGTTCTGCGTGGCCATCTACGTCGTCACCAGCCTGCTGACTCCGGCGATGGACCCGAAGGAAGTTGCCTTGGTTTGCTGGGATCACCCGCTGGCGTTTCTCAAGGGGCGTATCACCGGTGCGAGCGATCCGCGCATGGTGACGTTGATTCTGCTGGCGGTGGTGTTGGTGTTATACGTTTATCTCCGATGATGGAGGCTGTTCGATGAATGACGGATCATTCAAATTTTTATGAAACAAAACCTGTTTGGTAAAACGGGACTGCGCGTTTCGGCTTTGAGCTTCGGCGCTTCGGCTCTGGGCGGTGTCTATGGCGAGGTGGACGAGGCCGAGGCGATCCGGGCGGTGCACGCCGCGCTCGATCTGGGGATCAACTGCTTTGATGTCGCGCCCGCCTACGGTGGCACGCGTTCAGAAATAGTGTTGGGCAAGGCGCTCAAGGGGATTGCGCGCGAGCGTTATTTTCTTTTCACCAAGGTCGGCAAATACACGCAGCCCGGCAGCTACGGTCATGACACGTTCGACTACTCCCGCGAGCGCATCCGCCGTTCTTTCGATGAGAGCGCCGCGCGTTTGGGCACGGACTATTTCGACATCATTCACATTCACGACATCGAATACCAGGGGCGACAGCATACCGAGTGGGCGTTGCGCGAGGGTTTGGCCGCCGTGCATGAGTTGAAGCGCGAGGGGCGGATTGGTGCCGTGAGTTTTGGCATTTATCCGATGGATCTCTGGCACCGCATCTTCGCGGATTACGAGGTGGATGCCGCGCTCGTCCATAATCACTATTGCATTCACGACACGCGGCTGCTGGAACTCCTGCCGGTGGCGAAGGCGAAAGGCATCGGCATCATCAACGCATCTCCATTTGGCAGCGGTCTGTTGACCGATCGCGGCCCGGCGGACTGGCATCCGGCCACTGTTGCCGAGCGGGCCCTGTTTGCCAAGGCGTCGGCGTTTTGCCGGGCACAAGGCGCATCCATCAGCCAGTTGGCCTTGCAATTTTCCAGTCAGCACCCGGAGATTCCGACCACGCTGTTCAGTTCCACGCGTCCGGAATCTGTGCGCCAGAATGTCCGCTGGCACGAGGAGAAATTAGATGTCAGCCTGCTCGCGCGTGTGCGCGAGATTCTCGCCCCCGTCATGAACCAGCAGTGGGATGCTGATGCGCCGCTGGCGGGAAGCGAGAAGCGGAAGCCTGCGGTTTCGGCCCTGTCCAACAACAGTCCGAAGCTGCCCGCGACGGCATTCGCCCATCCGTTTTCCGTCCAAGCTCCACCGCAAATGGGCGCAGCATCGTCGGCTCCCTGAATAACCCCGTATCCGGAAAGTTATTCCATTTTCAAAACCGCAACCCTCACCCTTTGGCAAGTCGTTCCGATATGTATATTCCACCCTTCCGTCTCCGGCTTCAACATGCAGTCGGCATCGCGGCAATTCTGTTCCTAACCACCGGATTCACCCACGCTCTCGAAGCCGTGCCGCGTCCCGAACATCCCCGGCCGGATCTGCTCCGTGCAAACTGGATGACCCTCAACGGCGAGTGGCAGTTCGAGATTGATAAGACGGCGGACGGTGAGGCGCGCGGGCTGACCTACGGCCAGGATTTCGCGACGAAAATCCTCGTGCCATTTTGCCCGGAGAGCAAGCTGTCGGGTCT
>JANMJO010000229.1:0-3182 GCA_031371425.1 Verrucomicrobiales bacterium
GACAGCCGGAAGTATGTGATGCCGAGCAAAAACATAAGGCGCGTGATTTGAAACCGGGCTTCCAGCGGAGAAGAGCGTGACTTCCTTGCACCACGCCAGCGACTGGCGTAGTTCCATAGCAATTTCAGTTGCGCCTGGAAATACAAGGACTCGCCAGTTGAAACCGTGGTTCGTGCTGTTAGCCATATTCATTTGTCTTTAACTGCCAACTCAAGGCCGAACATCCCGCCAATGATTCGCTCACGTTCAGAGTCGGCTTTGTTGTTCTTAAACATGGCTTTGACTTGTCGCTGGTATCATTGCTTGAAACCGCAAACCAAGCATCCGCACGGCAAACTACAAACAGCTTTGATGATTCGGTGTTCGCGCCCCAAACGTGACGCAATCCCGCGCAGCGACACAACGCATCCCACGGCAGAAACGAAAGTTCCGGCACAGATGGCGACAGCGGCATTGGGAATTTCCTGAATGGCCATGGCGATTAAAATTAATACCCAAGACACAGCAATCAACTTTAAAACCTCTCTGGTGCAACTGAATTTTGAAAGGTGACGAACGATGAGAAGGACTACAAAACCAAAAATGGCAACGTTTAAGAAGGCTGCATAAGCAACCCCCAAGATTCCAAAAAATGACATCAAGACCGTGGCTAAAATCAACGACGACACGTTAGCCCATGTCTGGCCGATGTAGATCCAGCGGACAGCGCCCTTCGCGCGGGTAATGTGCCCCATTGGAAAGATGATCACCTGTATGAACACGCCGATTACAAACCACGGCAGCAACTCTGCGCCGGGAAGAAATTTGGCGGTGTAAAAGATCCGCATAAACCACGGAGCAAACACCAACGTTCCAATCAACCCCGGCAAGGCCAGCAATATCCCGATTTCGGTCTGTTCATTCACAAGCCGGTTGACCTGCTCGTCGTCGTGCGCGACAGCGGTCAGGCGTGGATAAAAATCAGTGCCCATGGCATTGATAATAAATCCCGCGAACATCCCAGAAATAGCCCACGCTGCCTGATAAATGCCGTTGGCATCCAGCCCGTAGTTTTTGACGATGAGAGATCGGATCGTCAGTCCTACCACTGAATTGAGCAATGCTCCATACATGAAAGCCGCGCCGATGTGGATGAGTCGCCTTGAGTCTGCCAGCGTTTCCAGCCAGGTAAGCGACACTGAAACCAACTGGATTTTGCGGGCGAACCACCATGAGAAACCAAGATTAACTCCAGCAGTGACGATAAGCACCGGAACAATTCCATCTTTTCCCAGCCATGCATAAAGTCCGACCGCAACAATTGTTCCTGTCACAGCGCCGATCACCCCCATGCGAGCAAGGTCACCAATGCGGCGCATGCCTTGGATCAAGGCGCTTTGTCCGCCTGAAATTGCGCCTATTAAAATCGTTGCTCCCAGGATGGCAATCGCCCAAGCGCGCTCGCCCGACCCGAACGTATAAACGCTCAAAGGATAGGACAGCGTGGCGCAGAGCAGCCAACCCAGAATACCCGTCACCCAGCAAACCCGGCGCAAGGTCTTCACCGTGCGGGCAACTTGCTCGGCTTTTCCACCGCCATGCGCTTCGGCAACTTCGCGCACACCACTGGTTGCAATGCCCAAACCTGTGATTGTTCCGACCAGTTCCGTGGCGGAAGTGTAAAGCCCCACCAACCCAACACCCGATGGCCCCAGCAACACAGCCACCAGTTTGACCCGCACCATACCGATGAGATAGTTGATTCCCTGCGCCCCGCCGATGACGGAGGAGGATTTTAGAATCTGCCCGTAGGAATTTTTTGGCGGATTATGGCTCAAGGAAATATATGCCTCTCGTCAGAGTTCCGGCAAAAGTTCTCATCGAAAAGCATGAAGCAAATTGACGGCGCACCTCCGAAAAGTCGAGTGCCGAATCCCGTGCAAAACCAAAAACTGAAATACTGAAACCCGGAAACACTGAAATGAATTTCAGCTTACCCATCCCTGTCGCGCCAAAGTCGCATCAGCTTTCAGCATTTCAGTTTTCAGCATTTGTCTTTGATTTCCTCATACAACGCGGCGTATTGCGCGGCGACGGCTCGGGCGGAAAAGTGTTTCACGTTCTCAAACCCCGCCGCGACCAACCGCTCGCGATACTCCGTCTCGTGCCAGACTTTCAGGATGCCCGCGCGGATGGCGGCGACATCGAACGGGTCCACGAGGCACGCGCCGTCGCCGGCGACTTCGGGCATGGAGGAAATATTGCTGGTGACCACCGGCCTCCCCGTGGCTTGCGCCTCCACGATGGGCAGGCCGAAGCCCTCGCCGGTGGAGACGAACGCCACCATATCGCAGCGTTGGAACGCGGCCACCAGCTCCGCATCCGTCACGGCGGGCGCGTTGGTGTGGCGGATACCCGACCGCTCCAGCAGCGCCGTCTGTTCCGCGCTCAACCGCCCGAGGATGTTCAGCCGGCATGGCAACCCGGCCAACGCCAGAATGAGCCGTTCCAGATTCTTGTTGGAGGCGGTGCCGAGATGCAGAATCTCCGGCTCAACCGCATTGAACGCCTTCAGGCACGCCTCGAAGCTGTCGTCCACGCAGTTCGGCACGACGCGAATTTTCGCAGCATCGCAGGCGACGTGCCGGAGCAATTCCCGGCGGGTCGCCTCGGAGATCACGGACACCAACCCTGCCCTGCGGATGGGCAGCGTGAACCAAAGCCACTTGAACACCGCCCGCCGCAGGCCGCGCATCCGCTCCAGCACGACGCAATCGTGGATGGTCAGCAGCGTGCGACGCTTGCGGAGCGCGATCGCGATGTAATGCACGTCGCCGGTGATGTGATTGATCTGCGCCTGATGACGTGCCGCGTCCAACATATTGACCAGCCTCGGCCACACTCCCTTGCTGAAGCGGGGACAGACGCGCACCGAACAATCCACGCCGGCAGGCATGGCCCTGCGGATGCCGGCGAAAAGCCGTTCGATGCTCACGTGCCCCGCCATCGGGCGGCGGTGGAATTGCACGACGCGGAGTTTTTTTATTTCGGCAGACATCTTCCAAAAACTGAAATCTAAAATCTTCAGTGCGCAAAATAGCTAAAAACATTCGCGACGCGAAGAAAATCATTCAACAGGACGCACCCAGCTCCACTTCTTAACCAGCGCGGGTTTGTGTTTGGAGTTCCGCCTTCAGGCGGCC
>JANMJO010000250.1:0-2297 GCA_031371425.1 Verrucomicrobiales bacterium
GCGGGCAAGTTCCAGCGTCGCGCTTGAGCTTTCAACACACCCATCAAAATTTTGGAGGTGGGGGGGGGGAATTTTGAGGACGAGATTTTCGGCGCGACGCCGAAAATCACCCGCCGGAGGCGGGTGCTACCAAAAACTTACCCGCACGTTTGGTTTCCATTTCAGAATCAGGGTTAAATCCGAACTCCGAAGCTGGAATGGAGAGCGAGCAGCGACTGGATGTAGCGCAGACATTCTTGTCTGCGGGTTCACGCGACATTCCTGTCGCGTGTGCTGTGAAACTGGCGACTGGAAAGTCGCCAGAACCCGCAGGCTGGAAAGCCTGCGCTACTGTTCCGTTCCAGCCGCCAGCTTCGGAAGTCGGGTTCAAAGTTTGGAGTTCCGCCTTCAGGCGGTTTCCCGCTACCTTTCGCGCATGAATCTCGAGGATCATCTGGGCGACATCCTCCGCAAGGCGCGGGCGATGAGCAATGTGACGGCGGACGCGGCAGCAACGGCGGCGGGCCTGAGCGCGGCGGAACTGGCGTCGCTGGAGGAGACCGGGAAAATCTCAAAGCGTCCCGACCTCGCCGCGCTCGCGGGGCTGACGGGGTTGAACGCGGCCAAGCTGGAAGGCATCGCCAACGGCTGGACGCCGGCGACGAAGGACTTGAGCAGATGGCGCGAGCTGCGTGTGTTCACCACGGCGGGCGAGGGTTTGACGGTGAACTGCTACCTCGTGTGGGACGAGGTCACGCGCGACGCGGCGCTGTTCGATACGGGGTTGGACGCGCAGCCGGTTCTGGACTGCATCGCGGCGGAAAGGCTGGCGCTGCGGCACGTTTTCATCACGCATTCGCACTGGGATCATGTGGAGGCTCTGCCGAAAATCCGCGAGGCGTGGCCCAAGGCGCAGCTGCACAGCCACTCGAAAAACGCGCCCGTCGAGCAGCGCAACAAGACGGCGGAAATCATCCAACTCGGCGGCCTGCGCGTGACGCACCGCGAGACGCCCGGCCACGCAGCGGACGGCGTGACCTATCTCGTCGGCAACTGGCAGGAGGACGCGCCGCCCGTGGCGATGGTGGGCGATGCGATTTTCGCCGGCTCGATGGGCAACGGCAATGGCGCGTGGGATCAGGCGAAACAAAAAGTGCGCGACCAAATCCTATCGCTGCCGCCGGAGACGCTGCTTTGCCCCGGCCACGGGCCGTTGACGACGGTGGCGGAGGAGCGCGGGCACAACCCGTTCTTCTGATTTGGTGGTGGTATAGTTTCGTTCGGAGTTCCGCCTTTAGGCGGTCAGGGCCGCGTAAACGCGGAACTCCAAACCCGAAAAAGATTCAAACTATACCACTACCTCTGATTTTTGCGGTTTGACCGGATTGGCGGCGGTTGTTAGCCTTTCCCTCCGTTTCAAACGGATTTTATGCGACACACCATTTCAGTCCTCGTGGAAAACAAGTTCGGCGTGCTGACCCGCGTGGCCGGGCTGTTCAGCGGTCGCGGCTACAATATTGACACGCTCAACGTCGCCCCCACGCAGGACGCGGCGACCTCCCGCATGACCATCGTCACCCAGGGCGATGAGGCCACGCTCGACCAGATCATCAAGCAGCTCAACAAGCTCGTGAACGTTATTTCCGTGCACGATTTCCGCGAGGGCGAATACGTGGACCGCGAGCTTGCGCTCGTGAAGGTGGCGGTGGATGCCAAGACCCGCGCCGAGGTCATGCAGATCACGGATATTTTCCGCGCCAAAATCGTGGACGTGCAGCCGAAGTCATTGACGGTGGAGATCACCGGCAACGAGAGCAAGGTGGAGAAGTTCCTCCATCTCATGGGCGCGTTCGGTGCCAAGGAACTGACCCGCACCGGCAAGGTGGCCATGGCGCGGAAATAGTTTCACGTTCCGAGTTTTGAGTTTGCTGACTATCAACTATCAACCATCAACTACTAACTAATCAAATGCCCGCCAAAGTTTACACCGACAAAGACGCGAACCTCGCCGTCCTCAAGAACAAAACCCTCGCCGTGCTCGGCTTCGGCTCGCAGGGCCACGCGCACGCGCTGAACCTCAAGGAGAGCGGCTGCGATGTCATCATCGGCCTCTACGACGGCAGCAAGTCCATCGCCGTCGCGCGCGAGAAGGGCTTCAAGGTTTATCCCACCGCCGAAGCCGTGCGCCGCGCGGACGTGATCTTCGTTGCGATCCCCGACACCAAGCAGCCGAGCGCCTACGAAAAGGACATCAAGCCGAACCTGACCAAGGGCAAGACGCTGCTGTTCTCGCACGGCTTCGCGATCCATTTCAAGAC
>JANMJO010000281.1:0-12442 GCA_031371425.1 Verrucomicrobiales bacterium
TCCACCGCGCCGCCGAATTGCGCGAAGTCCAGCCCCGCCGCGCGCCCGAGCGCCGCGCCGTTGAACATGGGGTGGTTGGAAATGATGTCGTAGCCGATGCCGGGATGCACGGTGAACGGCACGCCGCGCCGGAATGCTTCGGCGAGCATGCTCGTGGCGCTGTGCGGATGGTTCACGTTGTGGCGTCCGGCGGAAATGTCATGCGCGAGCATGGCCTGCAACAGTTCCGCCCATGCGGGTGCGAGCGGATTCGCGGGGCTATCGCGCAAAAGTTTTTCCAACTCCGCCGTGGTCGGCAGCGTGACGCCGTTCTCTACGATGAAGCGGCCTACGCTCGCGCCGAAACCTTCTTCACGCAGTGCGCCGGCGAGGATGGCGAGGTGGAGGTTGCGCCCGGTTTCGTCCCAGGTGCCGAATGTGCCGGTGGCGACGTTCTCGCGGACGCGCTCCTCGGTGCGGCCGAGGAAGGCGAGTTCCCAATCGTGGATGACGCCCGCGCCGTTGGTGGCGAGGTGGGTGACCCAGCCGCCAGCGACGAGGGCGTTGACGATGCGGTGCGCGCCGTTCTTCACGAGGTGCGCGCCGTAGTTGAGCATGACGCTCGCGCCGCGCTGGCGGGCGTTGCGGATTTTGGCGGCGCAATCGGCGATGAGTTTGGTTTGCGCGGCGGGGAGCGGTGCGGGTTTGGCGGCGGGATCAACGAGGATTTTTTCCACGCGGCTCAGGCTCTCGCGCTGGGCGAGCGGGAGGACTTTGATTTTTTTCAGATCCAGCGGCGGGGGGAAATCTTTCATTGCGCTGATATTTAGACACGGATCGCGCGGATTTTCACGGATTTAATTTTCCGTTTTGAATCGGGGCGAATCTGTGAAAGCCGTGTCACGCCTTGAGCTTGGCGTAGCGCTCGGCGACGAAATCCCAGTTGACGACGTTCCACCAGGCGGTGATGTAGTCGGCGCGTTTGTTCTGGAACTTGAGGTAGTAGGCGTGTTCCCAAACGTCGAGGCCGAGCAGCACTTGGCGGCCTGCGCTCAAGGGCGTGTCCTGATTCGGCGTGGTCTCGATTTTCAAATCTTTCCCGTCGAGCGTGAGCCAGGCCCAGCCGCTGCCGAAAATCTTGGTGGCAGATTCGGTGAACTTGGTCTTGAACCCGGCGACGTTGCCGAAGTTTTTTTCAATGGCTGCCGCGAGTTCTGTCGTCGGCTGGCCGGCGGCGGCGGGTTTCATCATCTGCCAGAAGAGGGAGTGGTTGTAATGGCCGCCGCCGTGGTTGCGGACGGCGGTGCGGATGTTTTCAGGGACGGAGGTTAAATCTTTCAGCAGAGTTTCGATGCTGATCATTTTATCGTGCGGCATCTCACTAACAGCCTTGTTCAAGTTCGTGACGTAAGTGGCGTGATGTTTGTCGTGGTGAATCTCCATGGTGCGCGCGTCAATGTGCGGCTCGAGCGCGTCGTAGGCATAAGGTAGTTTTGGTAGCGTGAACGGGCCGGTAGCGGCAGGCGCGGCGGGCGGCGCAGAATTGGTTTGTGCGAACAGCGTGGGCGCGGCGGCGAGCGCGGCGCTGGCGAGGGCGGTGGTCTTGAGGGCTTGGCGGCGGGAGATCATAAAGTTCCTTTGGTTGTCTTGGTGCGTCTGAACGTAGTCCCGTCATCGGTTGGAGTTCAAGCTTTAGCTTGCCGAAGGCGGCGGGACTAGGAACAAGCTAAAGCTTGGACTCCAGCTTGAACTCCAACGCGCGGAGTTTTGCCAGAATCTTCCGGTGCGCGCTGGTGAAGGCGAGCTTGTCTAATCCGGTCAGGGAAAACCAGCGGCCTTGGAGCGTCGGCCTCCGGTTCGGCGTGTTGCCAGCTGAACTTTTGTTCCAAGCCGGGCCGGAGGCTGACGCTCCGGGGCGCGGGTTCGCGAGTTTGGCGCGGTGGGCTTCGAGCGTGATGCGGTAGCGTGTGATGGAATGGCGGATGGTGCAAAACGGTCGGGCATTTTTGGCGAGATGAAAGGGCGGTGAAGTTTGGAGTTCCGCCTTTAGGCGGTCCGCATCGGGCGCGTCGCCCAACCGCCTGAAGGCGGAACTCCGAACCGGGACTTCGATGTTGGGAAATTCCCAGAGGTGCGCGTTGACGACATCGGCGGGGCGCTGGCGCACGAGGAATTTGCCGTCGCGTTCGACGACGTAGGCGAGGAAGTGTCGCGCGGTGACGGCGGCGCGTTGGGCGAGGTTGGGGAGTTGAGCGACGAGGTCGTCGCGGCGGGCGACGCAGAGTTTTTTGACGGGACAGAGTTCGCACTGCGGCGAGCGCGGGGTGCAGACGAGCGCGCCGAGTTCCATGAGGGATTGGTTGAGGTGGGAGCAGCCAAGTTTCGAGTTTCGAGTTTCGAGTTTCGAGTTGAGAACGAGTTGCTCGGCGAGTTGCCAGAGTTGGGCGTTGGTCTGCTTTTCACGCGGGTCGCCGGCGATGCCGAAGATGCGGGTGAGGACGCGGATGACGTTGCCGTCGAGGATGGGCGTGGGTTGGTTGAAGGCGATGCTGCAAATCGCGCCGGCGGTGTAGCGGCCTACGCCGGGCAAAGCCAGAATCTCTTCGTATTTTTCCGGGAACTGGCAGGGACTGACGGGTGGCGAATCCGGTTTGGATTTGCGATAGCCGATAGCCGATAGCCGATTGTTAGAATGAGCCTCCTCACGTCGGCTGCTACAGGTGGCTATGATTTGCTGCGCGGCTTTTTGTAGGTTGCGGACGCGGGTGTAGTAGCCGAGGCCTTCCCAGAGCTTGTGGATTTTTTCCGGCGGCGCGGAGGCGAGCGCGGCGATGTCGGGCAGTTCACGCAGCCAGCGTTCCCAATACGGGATGACGGTCTTGACTTGTGTCTGCTGGAGCATTATTTCCGAAACCCAGATGGCGTAGGGGTCGCGGGTGCGTCGCCACGGGAGGTCGCGGGCGTTCGTGGCGAACCAGGCGAGCAGTGCGACAACCAGTTTCGAGTTCTTGGTTTCGGTTTTCGAGTTGGTGCGCGCGGACGGCATTGAGGAGAAGGTAATAGGGTGGCTGCCGGACGCAAAGAGCGCAGAAATTCTTTTGTGTCCTTTGCGCGCTTTTGTGGCTATCAATTTCCGCGTTGCAATCATTGACCTCCCATACTTGCAAGTTGACCGACGCGCAGGCGACGGCGTTGCGGGCGTTCTTGGTGGAGCGCAACTGGAAGTTCCGTGATGTGCCTTACGCGCGGTTCGCGGCGGAAAAGGAGAAGCTAAACGTGGTTTTCTACGAGAGCGGCAAGCTGGTGGTGCAGGGGAGGGCGACGCGGGAATTCATCGAGTTCACGCTCGAGCCGGAGATTTTGAAGGAGGTCAAACTCGGCTACGAAGCGGTTTTGAATCCTGATCTGCTGTTGCCGCGCATCGGCGTGGATGAAAGCGGCAAGGGCGATTTCTTCGGGCCGTTGTGCGTGGCGGGCGTGTATGTGAACGAAAGCGTCATCAAGGCGTGGCAGGACAAGGGCATCCGCGATTCCAAGAATATTTCGAGCGACAAGAAAATTTCCGAACTCGCTGACCTCATCCGCGAGACGCCGGGCTGCGTGACGAGCGTCGTGCCCATCGGCAACGAGGCTTACAACCGGCTTTACACGAGCTTCAAGAGCGTGAACAAACTGCTGGCGTGGGGTCATGCGCGGGTGATTGAGAACCTGATGGGTCAGCGGCAACGCATGAATCCGCCGCCAGCGCGCGCCATCAGCGACCAGTTTGCGGCGAGCAAAGATGTAGTGGGTAAGGCGCTGATGAGCCTAGGGCGCGAAATCGAACTGGTGCAGCGGCACAAGGCGGAATCCGACGTGGCGGTGGCGGCGGCTTCGATTCTGGCGCGGCATGAATTTGTGACGCGACTGGCGGGGTTGGAAAAGGAATTGGGCGTGAAGTTGCCGAAGGGCGCTTCGGCGGCGGTGGACAAGGCGGCGAAAGCGTATGTCGAGCAACATGGCGCGGAAGGCCTCGGCAAGGTGGCCAAGATGCATTTTCGCACGGCACTGCGGGCTCAAGGTTTGCCAGAACCTCCTAAAATGGAATGGCGGCGGACGGTGACACCCAAAAAAAATCCAGAAAACCGTTGACACAGAAATCGAAGCTCCCTAGTTTCTCACGGTTCGGTTGTAGAAAATAATTTCATCAACCCTCTGGTTTTCGAGAGAAAAACGGTGGGGTTGGTTTTTTGTCGTTTTGTCGGGGTCAGGATGCAGTGACATTTGAGCGTTAGCGGATGCCCATGTAGCTCAGTTGGTAGAGCACGTCCTTGGTAAGGACGAGGTCATCAGTTCGATCCTGATCATGGGCTCCAGCGCGAAGTAAATTGAGTTTAAGCAACAGCAAACAACAACAAATAATTGTATGGCAAAAGAAGCGTTTCAAAGAACTAAACCACACGTCAACGTCGGCACCATCGGTCACGTTGACCACGGCAAATCCACATTGACGGCAGCCATTGTGCATGTGCAGAGCGGCAAGAAACTGGCCAAACCCATTTCTTACGCGGACATCACCAAGGGCGGCACGGTCCGCGACGAAACCAAGACCGTGACCATCGCGGTTTCGCACGTGGAATATGAATCCGCCACGCGCCACTATGCGCACGTTGACTGCCCCGGACACGCGGACTATGTGAAGAACATGATCACGGGCGCGGCACAGATGGACGGCGCGATTCTCGTCGTCAGCGCTGCAGACGGCCCGATGCCTCAGACCCGCGAACACATTTTGCTCGCTCGTCAGGTCGGCGTGCCGGCTGTTGTGGTTTTCCTGAACAAAATTGATCTCGTGGACGACAAGGAATTGCTCGATCTCGTCGAGATGGAAATCCGCGACCTGCTCACCAAGTATGGTTTCCCCGGCGACACGACGCCCGTCATCCGCGGCAGTTCGCAAGCGGCCATGGACAACAAGCCTGAAGGCGAAAAAGCCATTCAGGATCTGTTGGACGCTGTGGACAGCTTCATCCCGCTGCCGGTGCGCGAGGTGGATAAACCTTTCCTCATGTGCATCGAAGACGTGTTCAACATCGAAGGTCGCGGCACAGTCGTGACTGGTCGTGTGGAGCGCGGTGTGCTCAAGAAGATGGACGAAGTTGAAATCGTCGGCCTTGGCGACACCCGCAAGACCACGGCAACGGACATCGAAATGTTCCGCAAATTGCTGGACAGCGCGAGCGCTGGTGAAAACGTCGGCGTCTTGCTGCGCGGCACGAAGAAGGAAGAAGTCGAACGCGGCATGGTGCTCTCCAAGCCTGGTTCGATTACACCGCACACCAAGTTCAAGGCGGAAGTCTATGTTTTGACCAAAGATGAAGGTGGCCGTCACACGCCGTTCTTCACCAACTACCGTCCGCAATTCTATTTCCGCACCTCGGACGTGACCGGCACGCTGACGCTGCCGACGGGCGTTGAAATGGTCATGCCCGGCGACAACGTTTCGGTGGAAATCGAACTCCAGAAGTCCGTCGCCATGGACAAGGGTTTGAAGTTCGCCATTCGCGAAGGTGGCCGCACCATCGGGTCGGGCATCGTCGTCGAAGTGTGCAAGTAAGAATAGGTTTTGGAAAATGAGGAGCGCGGGGCGAAAACCCCGCCTCCCATTTTTCGTCTCGCCCAATGGCGGGCGAGGAGCGCGGTTGGAAGGCTACGGCGGTAGCTCAATTGGCAGAGTAGCGGTCTCCAAAACCGTTGGTTGGGGGTTCAAGTCCCTCCCGCCGTGCCAGCCTTTGCGTGAAGTGAAGTGCTAATACAGTTCGGATGATGGTCGGTGTGCAGCGGGCTTCGGCTCGGCAAGCCAGTCTGCTGACAGTGGAGAGGTGGCAGAGTGGTCTATCGCGGCGGTCTTGAAAACCGCTTTGGGCGAAAGCTCAACGGGGGTTCGAATCCCTCCCTCTCCGCCAGCCTTCGCGAAGCGACGGCAAAATGAAAGTTTGTGAATGAATAATTGGACAACAACTTTGATCTGGGCCGCCGTGGTCGGCGCGGTGTTCGGCCTGCTGTGGTATCAGGGCTATCTGATTCGTTTCCGCGATTACGTGGCGGAGACTCGCGAAGAATTGAAGAAATGCACTTGGCCCACGTGGGATGAGCTGAAGGGGTCGACTATTTTAATCGCCATCTCAATCCTGTTTCTGGGCGTATTCACGATGGGCGTGGACTGGGTTCTGGTTCACGCGGTCATCTGGTTGGACAAGATTTAACCGGCTATAATAAAATGCAAAGCCAGTGGTTCATCGTACATACGCTATCCGGCCAGGAACAAAAGGTCAGGGACAGCATCGAGAAGCGGATCAAGCCCGAAGAAATGGGCGAGTATATCCACGAAGTCCTCGTGCCGATGGAGAAGGTCGTTGAGGTGCGGAATCAGAAGAAGACCGTCTCCAACCGCAAGCTCTGGCCCGGCTACGTTTTTCTGGACATGGTTTTGTTGGATGAGAACAAGCGCGTCATCGAGAAGCCTTGGTATTTCATCAAGGAAACGCCCGGCGTGATCGGTTTCGTCGGTGGCGAACCGCCCGTGCCGACGCCGAAGGATGAAGTCGAAGCCATCAAGGTGCAGATTTCCGCGTCGGAAGAACGCGAGAAGCCGAAGGTCAATTTTGAAATTGGTGAGACCATCAAGATCAACAACGGTCCGTTCCTGAATTTCAGCGGGGTGATTGAGGAAATTGAACCAGATCGCGGCAAGCTGAAAGTCACGGTCAACATTTTCGGACGGAACACGCCGGTCGAATTGGAATACTGGCAAGTTGAGAAAGCTTAAAAATTTATGGCAAAGAAAGTCACAGGACAGATCAAATTGCAGATTGCCGCCGGTCAGGCCAACCCCGCGCCGCCCGTCGGGCCCGCGCTCGGCCAGCACGGCGTCAACATCATGGCGTTCTGCAAAGAATTCAACGCCGTCACCAAGAACGATGCCGGCCTCGTCATCCCCGTGGTCATCACGGTTTACCAGGACAAGTCGTTCACCTTCATCACCAAGTCGCCGCCCGCGTCCATCTTGCTCAAGAAAGCCGCCGGCATCACGGCAGGCTCGAAGACGCCGAACAAGGACAAGGTCGGCAAGGTGACACGCAAACAAATTTTGGACATCATCAAGATGAAGTCCAAGGACATCAACGCGGGGTCGGAAGACGCCGCCGTCCGTTTGATCTCCGGCACCGCCCGCAGCATGGGCATCGAAGTCGTCGGATAAACACAACCGCGGGAGAGCCAAAAGCTCGCATGCACCGCACCAAGTAAATGCCAAGCAAACGATACAAAAAAGCCCTCGAACTCGTGGATGGAAACAAATCCTATCCGCTCAAGTCAGCCGTTGAAGTGCTGACTAAATTCCCCAAAGCCAAATTTAACGAGACGATTGATCTCGCGTTCCGCCTCGGCGTGGACCCGAAGCAATCCGATCAGATGGTGCGCGGCACCGTCCCCCTCCCGCACGGCAGCGGCAAGACCGTGAAAGTCCTCGTGTTCGCCAAGAGCGGCGCGGCGGCAGACGCGGCCAAGGCCGCGGGCGCAGAGTTCGTAGGCTTTGAAGACATGATCGCCAAGTGCAATTCCGGCTGGAATGATTTCGATGTCGCCATCGCCACACCCGAAGCGATGGGCGAAGTCCGCAAGCTCGGCAAAGTCCTCGGGCCGCGCGGCCTCATGCCGAACCCCAAGACCGGCACCGTGACCGACGACACCGCCAAAGCCGTCCGCGAAGTCAAAGCAGGTCGCGTCGAGTTCAAGGTGGACAAGACCGGCAACGTCCACGTCGCCGTCGGCAAAATCTCGTTCACGCCTGAACAGATTGCCGACAACGCCCGCGTCGTCATCGAAGCCGTCGTGAAAGCGCGGCCATCCAGCGTCAAAGGCACATTTGTGCAGAGCTGCACACTGTCCGCCACGATGAGTCCCGCCGTCCGCGTGGACTTGAAAGAATTCCACATCGCCGCGTGATCAACCCTTAACTATTTAACGAACCATGCGTGCTGAAAAACAACTCCTCACCAAGGAATACCTCAACCGTCTCAACGCCTCGCCTTTCTTCGTCGTTGTCAATTATCAAGGGCTGAAAGTCGCGCCGCTGACCGAACTCCGCAAGCGCCTCAACAAGGCGGGCGCGGAACTTCACATCGTCAAAAACTCCATCTTCCGCATCGCCGCCAAAGAGGCCGGCGTCGCCGATCTCGGCGCATCCCTGACGGGCCAGATTGCCGTCATCACCGGCCAGAAGGACATCTCCGCCGCCGCGAAGATCGTGAAGAACTTTGCCGCTGAATTCACCCGGCCGAAGATCGAATTCGGCTTCCTGAACAACCAGCGCCTGGAAAACAAGGACATCCTCATCCTGGCGGATCTGCCGAGCATCGAAGTGCTGCGCGGCAAGCTCCTCGGAGTATTGCAAGCGCCGGCGACCAAGCTCGTGGCACTCATCAACACGCCCGCGAGCCAGCTCGTGCGCGTGCTGCAAGCAAAAGCCGACAAAGGCGCATAACCCATTTCCCGACCGCCTTAGCTGGCGGTTGGGGGAACTAACAAACAATAACGTAAATCGTCGGTTTGCAGGCAGTGAACTGAAATTCGCCGTGGCCCGGTGGACGACGAGACGAGAAAGAAAAATAATATGGCCCTGGATAAAGCAAAAATCGTAGAAGAGTTGAGCAACGCAACTGTGATCGAGATCGCCGATCTCGTGAAGGAACTGGAAACCAAGTGGGGCGTCACCGCCGCCGCTCCTGTCGCTGCCGCCGCCGCTGGTGGCGCTGCTGCCGCTGCTCCGGCTGCTGAAGCGCAGACCGCATTTGACGTGATCCTCGTCTCCGCCCCGGCGGACAAGAAGATCGCCGCCATCAAAGCCGTGCGTGAAGTGAAGGCCGGTCTCGGCCTCGCCGAAGCCAAGGCGCTCGTTGAAGGCGCTCCCAAGCCCGTGCTCGAAGGCGCGAACAAGGCTGATGCCGACGCCGCCAAGAAGAAGCTCGAAGAAGCTGGCGCGAAGGTTGAAATCAAGTAAGTGGTGTTTCAAATCCGGGCGGCGGTTTCCCCGCCGCCCGGAACAATATTTTGCAGATTGTTAGTGCGGATACTCATCAGCCGTTCGTCTGCGGACGAAATTAGGTTGGAAGTGGCAAGTTCGCTGCGGGAGCAGTGTCCTTGCCTTCTGTCGTTTGTCGGATTTGTTGAAAAATCGGTCGGCGCTGTCGCCAGCCACTGAAGAAAAGGTCAAAATGTCATCGCGAGCCACTGAACGGATTAACTTCGGAAAAATCAAAGAGATCATCGCCCCGCCGAACATGATCGAGCTGCAGACGCAGTCGTATCACGAGTTCCTGCAGGCAGAAATCTCGCAGTCCAAGCGCGAACTCGCGGGGCTGCAGGCAGTCTTCAAGGAGGTTTTCCCCATCGAAAGTTACGATGGCAAGTGCAAGCTGGACTTCCACTCTTACGAGATAGGCGAGCCCAAGTTGAGCTGGCTGGAGTGCTTGCGCGAAGGTTTGACCTACGGCGCGCCGCTCTACGTCACGTTCACACTCAAGGAAGAGAAAGGCACCAAGGAGGAAAAAGTTTTCATGGGCGAACTTCCGCTCATGACGCCGCAGGGCACGTTCGTCATCAATGGCGCCGAGCGCGTCATCGTCAGCCAGTTGCACCGCTCGCCCGGTCTCGCGTTCGAGGCCACGCAGCATCCGAACGGCAAACTGCTCCACAGCTTCCGCATCATCCCGGACCGCGGCTCATGGTATGAGGCGCAGTTCGACACGAGCGATTTGCTCTACGTTTATCTCGACCGCAAAAAACGCCGCCGGAAATTTTTGACGACCACATTCTTCCGCGCACTGGGCTACGGCTCGGATGCGGACATCTTGAAGTTGTTCTACGACATCGAGGAATTGACCGTTAAGGAAGCCGAGAAGCTTGAAGATTTGGCGAACAAGGTTTTGATTCAGGACGCGACGGATGAGGAAAAGGGCGTCGTCGTGGCCCGCGCGTTTGAACCGCTCTCCAAAGCGGTCGTCAAGCAGATCGCCGAACTCGGCATCAACAAAATCAAGGTCGTGGACACCACTGTGGATGACGGCATCGTCATCAAGTGCATGAAGAAAGACCCGACCAAGAACGAGGAAGAAGCCCTCAAAGATATTTACCGCCGTCTCCGGCCTGGAGATCCGCCCACCGCGGCGAACGCTCGCGCGCTCATCAAGCGGCTGTTCTTCGATCCGAAGCGCTACGACTTGGGCCGCGTCGGCCGTTACAAGATCAATCAGAAGCTCGGCATCAAGGGCGGCGACTCGCGCATCCTGACCAAGGAAGACTTGGTGGCTGCCACGAAGTATCTGCTGCGCCTGAAAAAGGGCGAAGGTTCGCTCGATGACATTGACCATTTGGGCAGCCGCCGCATCCGCACCGTGGGCGAATTGCTCGCCAACCAGTGCCGCGTCGGTCTGGCGCGCACAGAACGTCTGGTGAAGGAGCGTATGACCCTGTTCGATCAGGGCATGGAGCAGATGATGCCGCAGAAGCTCATCAACCCCAAGGCGCTCTCCGCCGTGATCCGCGATTTCTTTGGCCGCAGCCAGCTCTCGCAGTTCATGGATCAAATCAACCCCCTCGCCGAGCTAACCCACAAACGCCGCTTGTCGGCGCTTGGGCCTGGGGGTCTCTCACGCGACCGCGCGGGCTTTGAAGTCCGTGACGTGCATCCCTCGCACTACGGCCGTATCTGCCCCGTGGAAACGCCGGAAGGCCCGAACATCGGTTTGATCGCGTCCATGGCGACGTTCGCCCGCATCAACGATTTCGGCTTCCTCGAAACGCCCTATCGCAAAGTCGAGAACGGCCGCGTGACCAATCACATTGATTACCTCACCGCCGACCGCGAAGAGCAATTCATCGTGGCCCAGGCCAACGCGCCGATTGATGACAAGGGTCATTTCACCGGCGACCGCGTCCTATGCCGCGCCAAGACCGACTTCGTGGACGTCGAGCCGTCGCGCGTGGACTACATGGATGTTTCGCCGAAACAGCTCGTGTCCATCGCCGCGAGTTTGATTCCCTTCCTCGAACACGACGACGCGAACCGCGCGTTGATGGGTTCGAACATGCAACGCCAGGCCGTGCCGCTGCTCGTCACCGAAGCGCCCCTCGTGGCGACCGGTCTCGAAGAGCGCGTGGCGCGCGATTCCCGCGCCGTGCTGTGCGCCGAAGAGGCCGGCAAGGTCGCATCCGTCACCGGTGACCAGATCATCATCACCGAGAACGGCAAGCTGCCCGAAGGCAAAAAGAAAATTAAGCACGACCCCAGCAACGGCGTCTGGGTTTACGAAGTCCGCAAGTTCATGCGCTCGAATGCGGCCACCTGCATCAACCAGAAAATTCTGGTCAGCAAGGGCGACCACATTAAAAAAGGCCAAGCCATCGCCGACGGTCCCTGCACCCAGGGCGGCGAACTCGCCCTCGGCCGCAACGTGCTCTGCGCGTTCATGCCCTGGAACGGCTACAACTTCGAGGACGCCATCCTCATCAGCCGCCGCATCGTGAAGGACGACATCTTCACTTCGATTCACATTGATGAATTTGAAGTGGCGGCGCGCGACACGAAGCTCGGGCCGGAAGAAATCACCCGCGACATCCCGAACCTCGGCGAAGAAGCGTTGAAGAACCTGAGTGCCGACGGCGTTGTCCGCATCGGCGCGGAAGTGAAGCCCGGCGATATCCTCGTCGGCAAGATCACGCCCAAGTCCGAGACCGAACTCGCGCCGGAAGAACGTTTGCTCCGCGCCATCTTCGGCGAAAAAGCCGCCGACGTGAAAGACACTTCGCTCAAAGTTCCCTCCGGAACTTACGGCATCGTCATGGACGTCAAGGTTTCCTCCAAGAAGGAAAGCGACATCGAAATCAAGGGCTCCGAGGAGAAGAAACACGCCAAGCAGGTCGAGGAAGAATACAAGAAGAAGCTCGGCGAACTGCAAGACCAGCTCACCGAAGCCTTGAGCAACATCCTGCTCGGCGAGAAAATCCCGCTCGACGTCGTCAACAGCGAGACCGGCGAGATCATCATCCCGGCCAACCGCAAGATCACCAAGACGCTCCTGCGCAAACTCGCGGAAGTTTACGACCGCATCGAAATCGATCCGTCGCCCATCCGCAACAAGATCAACGAAATCATCGGCAGCTTCAAAAAGAAGTTCGACGATTTACAGATGCAGCACGACGAGGAAATGGAGCGCGCCGAATCCGGCGGCGCTGCCGATACCGGCATCGTCAAGTCCGTCAAAGTCTACGTCGCCTCCAAGCGCAAGCTCTCGGTCGGTGACAAGATGGCCGGACGCCACGGCAACAAGGGCGTCGTCGCCCGCATCGTGGCCGAAGAAGACATGCCGTTCCTCGACAACGGAACGCCCGTGGACATCGTGTTGAACCCGCTGGGCGTGCCCTC
>JANMJO010000305.1:0-1707 GCA_031371425.1 Verrucomicrobiales bacterium
GCAAGCCCGGCGAGGAACGCACCCTCACCTACAAACAACTCCACCACGAAGTCTGCCTCTTCGCCAACGTCCTCAAAAAACACGGCATCAAAAAAGGCGACCGCATCCTCATCTACCTGCCCATGGTCGTCGAAGCCGCCGTCGCCATGCTCGCCTGCACGCGCATCGGCGCAGTCCACTCCGTCGTGTTCGGCGGGTTCAGCGCGCAGAGCGTGGCCGACCGCGTCTTTGATTCGCAGGCCAAAATGATCATCACCGCCGATGGCGGATTCCGCCGCGGCGCTGTCGTGCCGCTGAAGAAAAACGTGGACGGCGCCTTCCTGCTGAACGACGCCCACGGCGATTCCCTCACCAAAACCATCGAGAAAGTCATCGTCCTCCGCCGCGCCGGCAACGAAGTCACCTTCCACGCCGGGCGCGATTTGTGGTGGCACGAGGAAGTCGCGACCGTGGACGCGAAATGTCCCGCCGCGAAAATGGACAGCGAAGCACCACTCTTCATCCTCTACACCAGCGGCTCCACCGGCAAACCCAAGGGCATCCTCCACACCACCGCCGGCTATCTGCTCGGCGCAAAGATGACCAGCAAATACATCTTCGACCTGCGCGACGAAGATGTTTACTGGTGCACCGCCGACGTCGGCTGGGTCACCGGCCACAGCTACGTCGTCTATGGCCCGCTCGCCAACGGCGCGACAAGCCTCATGTATGAAGGCGCTCCCAATCATCCCGAGCCAGACCGCTTCTGGCGCATCGTCGCCAAATACGGCGTGACCATCCTCTACACCGCGCCCACCGCCATCCGCGCCTTCATGAAATGGGGCGACCAATGGCCGAAGAAACACGACCTCAGCTCGCTCCGCCTCCTCGGCACCGTCGGCGAACCCATCAATCCCGAAGCGTGGATGTGGTATCACAACGTCATCGGCAAAAAACGTTGCCCCATCGTGGACACCTGGTGGCAGACCGAGACCGGCGGCATCATGATCACGCCATTCCCCGGCGCCACCCCCACCAAACCCGGCACCGCCACGCTGCCATTCTTCGGCATCGTGCCAGAAGTCGTGGACGACCAAGGCAACGCCGTCCCGCGCAACTCCGGCGGCAAACTCGTCATCCGCAAACCCTGGCCCTCCATGCTGCGCGGCCTCTGGGGCGACGAGAAACGCTACAAGGAAGTTTACTGGAGCGAAGTTCCCGGAAGTTATTTCACCGGCGACGGCTGCCGGCAGGACAAGGACGGTTATTTCTGGATCGTCGGCCGCATTGACGACGTGCTCAACGTCGCCGGCCACCGCATCGGCACCGCCGAAGTCGAGAGCGCGCTCGTGAGTAATTCCAAAGTCGCCGAAGCCGCCGTCGTCGGCCGCCCCGATGCGCTCAAAGGCCAGGCGCTCGTCGCCTTCGTCACACTCAAGACCGGCATCACGCCCAGCCAAGCCATCCGCGACGAACTCCGCAACCACGTCGCCAAAGAAATCGGCCCCGTCGCCAAGCCGGACGACATCCGCTTCGCCGAAATGCTGCCCAAGACACGCTCCGGCAAAATCATGCGCCGCCTGCTCAAGTCCGTCGCCGCCGGCACCGAGATCAAGGGCGACACCACCACGCTGGAAGACCTGAACGTGCTCACCAAAATCGGCGGCGCGGAGGATTAGAAGATTCTCACCGTGACCCTCACCCCTAACCCCTCTCCCGTCCGACGGG
>JANMJO010000319.1:0-11824 GCA_031371425.1 Verrucomicrobiales bacterium
CGGCGCGGTGGTCAAGAGCGTCGCGAGCTTCAGCCCCGCGCACAAGGATCACACCATCATCGTCCACGGCTTCGCGAAAGCGTGGAGCATGACCGGCTGGCGCTTGGGCTTCCTCGCCGCGCCCGAGCCGATTGCCAAGGCCATTGACGCCGTGCAAAGCCACAGCACGAGCAACCCGACCTCGTTCGCACAAAAGGGCGGCGTCGCCGCGCTCAACGGGCCGCAGGATCATCTGCCGCTCTGGCTCGCGGAATTTGCGAAGCGCCGCACCTACGCGTTTCAGAAACTCAATTCCATCCCCGGCATTTCCTGCGTGAACGCCAAGGGCGCGTTCTACCTTTTCCCGAACATCTCCGCACTTGGCCTCAACTCCGCCGACTTCTGCGCGAAACTGCTGGAGCAGGAAAAAGTCGCCGCTGTGCCGGGCATCGCGTTCGGCGCGGATGACTACCTGCGCATCAGCTACGCGACCAGCATGGCGAACATTGAGAAGGGATTGGATCGTCTCGAAAAATTCTGCAAGGGGTTGAAGAAATAGCCCGCAGATGACTCGCTGTTGACCCTGCCAGAAATTCGAAAAGCCGGAAGAGATTCCTCTTCCGGCTTTGTCGTTCGTAACGCTGTCCATTTACCGCCGCCACCTCACTGCCCGTGGAGGGCGGTTTGCAGCAGCTCTTTTTCTTCCGGCAGGAGCGTGGCGGTGGCGGCGAGGTCGAGATACTTTTTGGCCTTGTTGGTTTCACCGGCGGAAGCGAGCAGCACACCGTAGTAAACGGCGATGCCGGGTTGCTCGAGTTGCGAGGAAGGAAACGCGGAGAGAATCTTGATTCCTTCGGCGGTGCGGCCTTGCACGTGCAGCGAAAAAGCGTAGGTGGCGGCGAACGCGGAATTTTTAGGATATTGGTCGTAGGCGGTGCGGGCCATTTCATACGCGCGAGTGCTCTGCGGATTCAGGAGCAAAATCACGGAGGCGAGGTTGTTCTTGGCGATGACGTCGGCGGAGTTGTAATCCGCGAGCGTGGTGAAGACGCGTTGCAATGCGCGGGTGTTGCCGGCGGCCATATAAAACTGGTTCAGGGATTGCAGCGCCCATCGTTCTGCGGGAAAGCGCTGGGTGATGCTCCAAAGCAAATCCTCGCGCTCCTTTTCCCAACCCCACGCGGTGGACAGCCGCGCCAGCAGGGTCAATGACTTGAGCTGGTCGCCCGCGAGGCGGACGGCGCTCTGCCAGCTCGACGAGGCGCGCATGGTCTGCTTCTGCTCGAAGGCGGCGCGGGCGGTCTGCGCCAACCGGATGAAATCCAGCTCGCCCCAGTTCTGATCGGCGAGGAAGTTTTCCAGCCCCACCCAATCACGCTGCCCCATGAGCACGTCGGCGCGAGCCATGCGCACGGCGGGCTCGGTCTGGAGCTTGTCGGGCAACGCGGCAAGCCACTCCTTCGCAGCGACGGCCATGCCGTGGGAGACCATCCATGAGGCGAGGGTGTTGATCTGGTCGGGCGACTTGAGCACCTCGCTTTTCAGCAACTCAAGGCGGGTGGGGAATTCGGAACTCACGGCGGTCTGGAGGATGGAGAGTTGCAGGATGCGGTCCTCGAACGCCACGCCGGCGGTGGACTGGAGCTGCCGCGCGAATTCCTCGGCTTGGGCGAAGTCCTTGTTCTTGATGGCCGTCATGGCGAGGTGGCGGAGGGCGTCTTTGCGGAAGACCGGGTCGGCGGTGAGCGATTCCATCGTCTTCAACGCGGTGTTGACGAGCTCCTGATTTTTGGCCTGAAGGTGGATGACGGCGCGGTTGAACTGGAAGGATTTATTCTGCGGGTCGAACTCTGCGGCGCGGCCAAAATGCCAGTCGGCCTTCGCGATGTTGTTCTGCGCCATGGCGACCATGGCGGCGAGCTGATGGTAGGCGGCGGAGTTTTGTTCTGCGGGCAGGATGGCGCTCAAGACTTGTTCCGCTCGCGGATAGCTGCCCATCAGGAGAGCGCAGCGCGCGAGGTCGAGGCGGTTGGAAGTTGCGGGTTCAAGATTGACGACCTTCTGCCACCACGCGAGCGCGAGCGGCGAATGAAACATCTCCGTGACCCGCGCCATGATGCGCGCCGCCTCCACGCTGGAGGGGTTGGTGTTGAGCGCCAGCCGCGCGCAAAGAGCGGCATTGCGGTAATCCGACTGCGCCATATACGCCCGTGCCTGCACGAGAGCGCGCTCCTGTTTCCACTCGCGGTAGAAAGGCCGTCCGAAATACGCGCCCACCGCCAGCACAACCAGCAATCCTCCGAAAATCAAAACTTTTTTCATGTTGTTTGCAATTCTTACCCTTACATCCTCGTAAATGTAGATTGCTTGTCAACGCTTCCGTGATTATTCATTACTCCTTTGTAACTGCGTGAGGCCACTGAACCAAAATCTTGCCGGCGTCCAAGCCTTTCCCGGGAAGGCGGTCGGACGCTGGGCTTTCGCCATTGGCTTCTATTTTTTCCTTTTGCTACCGGTTTTCGGACAAGAGGCGCTCCGGGCCTCGCTCGCTGGCGAAGCCGCGCTGGACGCACAAAAGCGCGCCATCGAGAACCAGTATTACAACCTGAAGATGGGCGACCTGAAACTGCGCTTCCAGACCGCCATCAGCGTTGAAGCCACGGACAACGTCAACTATAACGAAAAAAACCAGCAGGCGGATATTTCAGTGCGGCCCGAATTCGATGTGACCGCGATGTTCCCGGTGACCGACAGGAACACCCTCGCGCTCACCATCGGCGCGGGCTACGCCAAATATGCGAAAACCAAAACCCGGGATCACTTCTTCCTCACGCCCGGCTCCACCATCGGCTTCAACATTTACGCCGGCGATTTCCTCATCAACCTCCACACTCAGTTCACCTACACCCAGGATTCCTACCAGCAGTCCGAGATCAGCGGCGCAGGCTACGGCTACTTCCAGAACATGACCGGAGTGAACGCGACATGGGACCTCAACAAGGTCATCCTCACCTTTGGCGTTGACCATGAGATCTACACCCCCACCCAGCCGCAATTCGCCTTCCAGAGCCGCGCCTCGGAACTCGTCAATGCCCGCGCCGTTTACCTCATCAACCCCACCACACAACTCGGACTGCAACTCGGTATGAGCTCCACGGCTTTTGATTCCAAGCCTACCTATAACACCAATCATGTCCGCACCGACCAATTCCTCAGCAACCAGAAATCCATCAACTTCGGCCCCTACTTCCAATCCCGCTTGAGCGAGCACCTGCGCATGACCCTCTCCGCCGGCTACGCCATCTATTTCCAAGAAGCCGCCAGTTCATTTTCCAAAGGCGGCAACTCCGCCTCGTTCTACACCGACATTCAAGTGCAGCACGCCGTCAACGCCCGCGTCGCTTACAGCCTCAACGTCGGCCACCAAGTCCGCCAAGGCCTCACCACCGACAGCCTCGACTACTACTACTTCCGCCTCACCCCGACCTGGAGGGTGTTCAGCGATTTGACCCTAACCGCGCCAATGAGCATCGAATCCCACACCTCCACCGGTTTCCGCGCCGAAAAATACCAGTATTGGAATCTCGGACTCTCCTCCGCCTACCGCCTCTCCAAAAAACTCACCGTCACCGGCTCCTACTACTACCGCAGACGCGATTCCGACCTCAACAACTCCAGTTACGTCGAGAATCAGCTTGTGCTAGACACGCGCTATAGCTTTTAATCACGCCCGCCCATGACACGAATGTTGCTCTATCTCGTCCTCAGTTGCTGCTGCGCCACAGCCTTCGCCGCACCTGTTGAAAAACCCGCCGGCACCCCTGTGTTCGCCGAACTCTCCCAAGCTGACTCCGCCCCGGCCAACACCCTCGCAGCCACGAACACCAACACCGTCACAACCAACACCGATACCTACCTCGCCGACGATAAACACAAGCTCGTCGCCGGCGACGCCGTCAACTTCCGCATCGTCGAAGACCGCGACCCGCCCAACACGCCCCAGAAAGTCCTCATCGTCTCCGACTCCGGCGAACTCGACGCCCCCTACATCGGCCTCATCAACGTAGATGGCAAAACCTGCCGCGAAGCCCGCGATGACATCACCCGCCTCCTCGAAAAAGACTACTACTACAAAGCCACCGTCGTCCTCGGCCTCGTCGCCGGCACCAAACTCCTCGGGCGCGTTTACGTTTACGGCGAAGTCCGCCTCCCCGGCCCCGTCCTCCTGCCGCCCAACGAAGTCTTCACCGTCAGCAAAGCCATCGTCGGTGCAGGCGGCTTCGGCGAATTCGCCAAACAGACCAAAGTGCAAGTCATTCAAAACCCCGGCCCCGAGCAAAAAGTTTTTACCGTCAACATGGAAGACGTGTTCGCAAAAGCCCGCACAGAGAAAGACATCGTCCTCAACTCCGGCGACCGCGTCTTCGTCCCCAAACGCGGCATTAATTTCTGAACAGCATGAGCAACTCCGACACACCCGCCTCATCCGATCGCGTGGCACAGTCCAGCCGCATCTTTGCGCACCTCCACCGCTACCGCAACCTCCTGCGCAAACACTGGTGGATTCCCGCCCTCACCATCACCCTCGCCCTCGCCGCCCAAGGCTGGCGGCTCTGGAGCACCCCGCCCTCCTACGTCTCCTACGGACGCATGGTCGTCAACATCCGCATCGCCAGCAGCCAGACACCCATCTCCGTCGTCAACGACGAAGGCATCAACTTCTACGGCACCCAGGTAGCCATGATGCAAAGCGTCACCGTCCTCAACCACGCCGCCGACCGCGTCCGCGCCCTGCACCCGGAAACATCCACCCCCACCGAACCTGTCATCTTCCGCGCCACCCAGATTCCCCGCACCAGCGTCTTCCACCTCGTCTGCACAGGATTGGAATCCAACTACACCCGATACTACCTCGACGCCTGCATGGAGGAATACCTCAACCTCCGCCGCAGCATGAAAGAAGACACCCTCGGCACCACCTTGTCCGGCATTCAGGACAAACTCTCCAGTCTCCAAAAAGATTTGTCCAGAGGCGAGGAAGCCCTCCTCAACTTCCAGTCCTCCAACAGCGTCATCAGCCTCCAAGAACAAGGCGGCGGCGCCAGCAAAGAACTCGTGCGCCTCGACGATGAACTCACCCGCCTCGAAGTCCAATACGAACGCCTGAACAAATTGAGCCTGGACCAGAACCTCGAAGTCCAACAAGGCACCACTGCCGACGTCAGTGGCATCAATAACTCCGCCGAACAATTCGCCGCCTCCGGCGCCGGCTACCTCCAACTCAAACGCATCATCGAGCTAAAAAAATCCAAACAACTCGAACTCGCCGTCACCTTCCGCCCCAAACACCCCCAGATGGTCGCCTTGAGCGAGGAAATCGCCAGCCGCGAAAAAGATTTGGAGATTCTCCGCAAGCAAAGCTCCGACCGCCTCGACAACACCCGCGTCATCCTCAAAGCCAACATGGATATCCTTCAGACCAAGATCGAACAACTCAAGACCAACACCGCCGACATCAGCCGGAAAATGGCGCAGTATGAAAAAATTAAGTCCGACAACGCGCGGAATCAGCTCCTTTTCAACCAGCTCCTCCTCTCCCAAAGCTCCATCGACCTCGGCAACCGCGCCGACCCCGAAACCGTAAAAATCTCCGAACGCGCGTCCGAACCCGGGCGCGTCAGCCTCCAACTACTCCGCAACCTCACCATCGCCATCTTCGCCGGCCTTGCCTTGGGCCTCGGCGTCCTCTTCATCATAGACCGCATGGACGACCGCCCCACCTCCTTCACCGAACTCCAGTCCATGTTCGACGAAGCTGTCCTCGGCCAAGTGCCCAACGAAAAACCGCTCTCGAAGAACGCCGAGACCAAACTCCTGCACACCGGCGACAATCGCCACGCCTTCGTGGAAGCCTACCGCAACCTCCGCTCCTCCCTGCTCTACATGGCCACGGAAGGCAAACGCGCCAAGATACTCCTCGTCACCAGCGCCGTCCCCGGCGACGGCAAGTCCACAACTACCGCCAACCTCGCCATCACCCTCGCCCAGGCCGGCTCCACCGTCTTGCTCATTGACGCCGACCTCCGCCGCGGCCATCTGCACAAACGCCTCGGCGTCACACCCACCGGCGGCTTCACCGAAGTTCTTTCGCAAGGCCTACCATGGGAACAAGCCGTCAAGCCCACGCCCATTTCCAACCTCTCCCTCCTGCCCCGAGGCGGATTGTGCAATAACCCCGGCGAATATTTCCTGAACCAGACCACGAAAGACTTCCTCAAGACCGTCGCCACGCGCTTCGACTACGTCATCATTGACAGCGCGCCCGTGATGGCCGCCGATGATGTCGGCAGCCTTTCCCCACACGTCGAAGGCGTCGTCTTCGTCATCCGCGCCGGCCAGACCTCCGCCCGCGTCGCCCACGCCGCCCTGAACGTCCTCTACCAGCGCGAAGTCAACATCCTCGGCCTCGTCTTCAACGGCGTCGAATCCGCTGCCACCGAATACTACTTCTACAAATACCAGAACTACGCCGTCTATCCCGGCGCGTGAGCCGCAAGCGCGGAGCGCCGATTTCCCAATCGGCACGTTGGCGCAACACCTGGAACTTGCCGGTTTGGAAACCGGCGCTCCTATCCAGAAATGAATTCAGACAACTGTTCCACCCAAGCCAAGAAAGACCGGCTACGTTGCCGGGAACGAAGAAAAACGGAGAAACTACTTTGGCTGACTCTGGCTGGCTGCGACACGAATCGGGCGGCCATTGACCGCCTCCCACCGCAGCGCAGCGCGCACCCACGCCTCCACCGTCAATTCTGCCAGCAGATCAAATTGCTTGGAGGGCATCGCCGCGTGCTCCGCCGTCAGTTCAACAGCCTGAACATTGCCCAAGCCGACCGCCATGGACAGCTTGTGCTGATTCGACGCATCACCAGACTTGGCGCTGCCCCAACCCGCCTCGCCGTCGTCCAGCACCAACTTCACCCGCGCAAAACCAAGTTTGCGGATCAGAAAAAAATAACTCTCACTCAACCCGTCCGCAGGACAACGCTCCGACTCCAGCTCCAGCCACCGGCTTAGACACAGCGCGTAGCGAGTCTCCTTGCGCAGCCGCAACATATTTCCCACCGCGCCCTGCACCGCAAACCAGTCCTGCCCCAACCCCAGCGACCGCACCGCCAACAACGCCAGCAGAAACATAAACCCGCACAAGATTGGCAGTAGCCGCCCCTGCGTCCAAAACAGACTCAACGCCATCACCAAACACACCAGCGACACGCCGTAGAGCGTCAGCACCGTGCGCCGGTGCGAAAAACCCGATGCCAGCAGCCGGTGATGGATGTGCCGTCGGTCCGGACGGAAGATCGGCAGCCCCTTGATGCCGCGCCGCAGGATTGCCAGCGCCACATCTAGGATCGGCAGCGCGAGAGCGAACACCGGCGCGATCAGCGCGGCCAGGATAGTTCCCTTCTGCGAATGCACCAGCGTCAGCATCCCGATGAGGAATCCCAGAAAATACGCACCGCCGTCGCCCATGTAGATTTTCGCGGGCGGAAAATTATAGCGCAGAAAACCCAGCAACGCGCCGAACATCCCTGCCGCGCAGAGGATCGGAAAGACCAGTCCCAGTCCACTATTCATCCCCAGATAAGCCAGCAACCCCATCAACATCAGCGCCACGCCGCCCGCCAGACCATCAATCCCATCAATGAGGTTGACGATGTTTGTCAGCGCCACCAGCCAGAACACCGTGGCGGGCCAGCCCAGCCAGCCGACCTCGCTGATGCCGCCGCCGAACGGATTCAAAAACAACTGCACCCTGACTCCGCAGAAACACACCACCAGCGCGATCAACACCTGTCCGACCAGCTTTTTCCTCGCGCCCAGCGGCTTGATGTCATCCCACAGCCCCAACAGAAACATCGCCAGCGAAGTGGTGATGATCACCCACCGCGTCTTCAACTTGGCCGGATCGTCCGCAGGAAACCAGATGAGCACCACCGCTGCGATGACCACAAACGCCGCCGCCAGCGCCACACCGCCGAAACGCGAGACCGCCGCCCCGCGCCCAGCTCCCGGCCGCGCCTCCAGCATTCGCGAGTGGGCAAACTTCTGAACCAGCGGCACCAAAAGCCAGACGACGAGAAAGCCGAGCACCGCCAGCCAGAAAATCGGGATGATTATGTCAGACGGCATGATGGGGAATACATCTTTTGGAATTCACACTCTTAGGATATGACGACGCAAGGATGGGACAGATGGCACGCCGCATTCAAGCTGTAACTTGGCGGGAAAGCAGTGAACCGGATCAACGCGCTACGAGTTCCGCAATGCGACCAGGTCCGGAACTATCGAACACCGGGTCGCGACGCCATGATGGTTTTGCAAGCTCATCCAGTTTTTGTGCGACATCCGCACCGCTCGTTCCGGGTGGCAAGGTTGCACCACGCGCAAGCCGTAGCACTTCGGCGGCGGTATCCGCATCCGGAGGACCGATAAACAGAATCGGCGCGCTTGTCTGCAGCGCGCCGTAAAGTTTACTGGGAACAATCACTCCTTCCCATCCACGTTTCATGCTGATGAGATGCACCGTGGCTGACCAAAGCAGGTCGGAAGTTTCGGCCTCGGGCAGATAATCCAACACCCGCACATTGGGCAGGTCCGCCGTCATTTCTTCGAGGCTGCTCCTTCCTGAACCCTGAACCACGAAAACAAAAATCCAGTCTTCCCGGCCCGCTCCATGAAACCAACGCGCGGCCTCGGCGAACTCCTGGCAGAGATGTCCCTCCCCGAGATTCCCGGCGTAAAGAGCCACGTTGCGCCCGGCCCAGTCGTGGCGTTGAAGAACCCGGTTGACACCGTTTTCAACCCGCACCACGCGGCGAAGATCCCACGGCGGCACAATCGTCGCAAAACCGGGAGAACGATTCCAACCCGCGTAGCACTCCAACCTTGCCAGTTGGCGCGCACCCAAAACCACCACACCGCTGATTGCGCTCAAGCCAAGTTCATTCAACACTTTCAGGCTACGGCACGGAAGCCCACCGCTAGAAATCATTCCTGCGGCCACCAACGCCTCCGGATAAATATCCATCGTCCACCAATAAACCCGGCGGCGGGAACTTCGGAAAGGCCGGGTCAGCCACGCTGCCAAAGGCAGGAACGGAGGGTCGGTGAGCAGCACACACCTGTCCCACGAAAAAAACATCAGCCCGAAGACCGCCTTCAGCCAGAACCAAGCCCACTGTGTCAGACGCGCCAGACCGGACTCGCGGCGTTTGGTTTCTGTGTCCTCGATTGCCGGATTCTTGCCTCCCTTTATGTAAGTTCCGTTCGATGCCAGCACCGTCACGCTGTGGCCGAGCCGGATAAGTTCCTCGGCGACATCTTCCGCCATCCGGCCTGTTGGCACCTGCTTCCCACCAAAGAAACGATTGACCAGAAGAATACGCATTAGGCGAAAGTTACGGATGACATATCAGGTTGAGCGGCAGGATTCTCATTTTTCCGGGACGGCATCCTCCCGCCCCGGCACAATCAACTTGGCCAACTGCCGCTGCACGGCGAGTTCTGCCTGCACCTCGTCGGCGACGCCGGCCACCGCGAGTTCCAGAATGCGCAGCCCGTAATTCCTGCTGCCCGACAACGCCGCCTCGATGCGCGAGGCAGTATCCTCACGATAGCTGGCTACCGAATCCGGCGGCGATGAATCCTCATACTGGCCGTAATAAACGCGCAGCAAACGGCCATCCGCCTCAAAAACATATTTGCGAAGAGCGAACGTTACCGTGCCGACCTGATAACTCCCCACGCCGAGGTTCTGCACCAGTTTCATTCCCGACGCGATCAGGCAATGCTCCGGCTGATGCGCCTTGTTCATCTGGCTGCGGACTCGGGCGTAGAGCGAGCGCGAAGGCAGCCAGCGGAAATAGACCAGTTGCCAATACTCACCGCTCGTCTCCTCCCAAGCGCATTGCCCGCCGCCGTCAAACGACAATTGCTTCGTTACCTCATGCGATAATTGAATCGTCTTGAACGACTGACGATCCACCGGCTGGCGCACCGACCACGACTGCGCTGCGGTTGCGCGGACTTCATGCGAGCGATACCAGCATTCAATCCCGACCTCCGTCAGCACAAACCACAATCCCAAACACAACGCGAAGGCGATGGGGAGACTTGCGATTTCGGATTTCAGATTTCGGATTTCGGATTTCTGCACACCGCATTTCACCCCGACTCCGAGTCGGTGGTCTTCATTCTTCATTCTGCCTTCTTCCTTCGCTTTCCTCATCCATTGACAGAAAATCCACACGCACACGAAGCACCCCACGAGAATAATGACCCCCGCCGGGTCGTGCCATTTCATCATCGCCGGAATGCCGTCCCGCGACGCGATATAAACGAGCAGCGAGGTGCGCCCGATGTTGAAGACGAAGGCGAACAGGAATCCCGCCAGCACGCTGAACACCCGGCGCGCGACCGTGAGCCGGTAGAGTTCTCCGAAAAACAGTGCAATCATCAGCGTGGACTGGAAGGAGCGAATACCGCTGCACGCGTCATCCACGCCCACCAGACCCGTGGCGACCTCGATGACATTGCCCTTCTGCAACGCGGGAATCCCAAGGAACGTCACCAGCTCCGTGGTGAAAGAGACATTGCCGCTCGTCAGAGTTTCGGTCAGGCCCGCCTCGATGGGCGTGGGCCACGGCACCGCCACGAGGAAGAAGCAGATGGGAAAAGCGAAGTGCAACCAACGCCCCGCACCCAAAACCAACCGCATGACCAGCAGCGTCAACCCCACCACCTCCAGCGCCAGCGCCCAACTCGTCATGCGCCAGATGGGATTCGCCTCGTGCAACAATCGCGTGACCGCCCAGCATAAGGCCAGAAGCCAGAAGCTAGAAGTCAGAAGCCCGCCGCCGCTGTTCTGCGTTCCGCTTTCTGAATTCTGAATTCTGCATTCCTTACCCTCTCCCACATCAGATACAGGCAGAGAAACGGCACTGCCCAGCCGTAGTTGTATTGCTCATAGGCCGACCATTGCGCGCCCAACTGATAGGTGAGCATCACCCAGTAGCCGCCAAGCGCCGCCAGCAGCAGGGTGGCGCCGCGCGAAAAATATTTTGGCAGGAAGGACATAAATTTGGCCGGTCATTTACCCATCATCAGTCACGCTGTTCAGCTTTGAAACGCATCGGAATATTCCTGGATTTCAGCCGTGAGATTGTCGCAAGCGGCGGTCCAGCGCGGACTCGAAGCTGACCAATTCCCGGACCAAGGCGTTGTAGCGCGAGTAGGCATCGCTCCCCGGCTGATCGAGCAGCCGATACAGTTGCAGTTCCGGCTCGGGGATAAAGCGGACTGCGGTGTCCCGAATCAAACCGGCTTGTCCAAGCCGCTGCGTGGCCATGGCCACCAGACAGGCCGCAATTGTGCAGCGCCCGGATTCAAAATCATCCAGCCCTTCCCTCAACAAGTCTTCCCCAGGAAGACCAGCAATTAAATTATTTTCAAGCATCGCAGAATTTCCTGACGGCAGCACGGAATGATGCCGGGTCAATAGCCGGGTAACGGATCAATTGCGGTTCGATTTGAACAAACAACTCCCACAGCCGTCCGGTTTGAACCAATTCCGACCGCAGCAAAGACTCCACATCCCTAAGATCCCGGTCATGTCGGCGTTGCAGCTTTGACAATGCCTGGCCATAGGGATCGTAATGGTAAAAACTGACCGGCCCATGTTGCGCGATGAACAGGCTGCGCTCGCGCCAACCGGGAAGAGCGGGAATATACTGGTCGGGGCAGGCCAGTTCCACGTTGACATCCAATTCGTCCTTGAGGATTG
>JANMJO010000240.1:0-2687 GCA_031371425.1 Verrucomicrobiales bacterium
GCGGTCTAGCTTCCGGGCGACAATCCGGCCATCGCAATAATCTGCGATGCGAATGGGCTTCATGGTTTCACTTCGGCTTGCCCAACTCCTGCCACAGATACGCGCTCATCAACTGCCCCTTGGCGAACACTTCGAGGTCGAACTTCTCGTTCGGCGAGTGCAGGTTGTCATCCGGCAGCGCGAGGCCGACGAGGAGGGAATCCGCACCGAGGATTTTCTTGAACAGGTTCACGATGGGGATCGAGCCGCCTTCGTGCAGCAACACCGGCTCCGTGCCGAACGCCCGCTTCAACGCCCGCAACGCCGCCTGCGCCTGCGCGCCACCAGACTCCACCCAATACGGCTCGGCTCCGTGGCCGTGCTCAATCTCCACGCGCACGCTGGGCGGCGCGAGTTTGCGGATGTGCTTCGCGACGGCGGCAACAATCTTGGCGGGGTCTTGTGCTGGAACGAGGCGGCAGGTGATCTTCACTCGCGCCCATGCGGGGATGATGGTCTTGCTGCCCTCGCCCTGATAACCGCTGGTGAGGCCGTTGATCTCCAGCGTGGGGCGGATACCGCGTTGTTCGTCCGGCGTGTAGCCGCGTTCGCCGAACAGTTCCGGCACGCCGAGGAATTTCTTGTAGGCGGTCGCGTTGAACGGCAGCCGCCGCATCACCTTGCGCTCGCGTGGTGAAAGCTCGCGGACATCGTCGTAGAAACCGGGCACGGAGATGCGGCCGTTCTTATCGCGGAGCTGCGCGAGCAACTGACAGAGCGCCAGCGCGGGGTTGTTGATGGAGCCGCCGAACACGCCGGAGTGCAGGTCGCGAGCGGGGCCGTGCACGGTGATTTCCAGCGCGGCGATGCCGCGCAGCGAGCTGGTGAGTGCGGGCAGGTTCTTCGCGGGCAGGCCGGTATCGGACACGACGACGGCGTCGCACTTCAACTCGGCGCGGTTTTTTTTCAGGAAGCCGGCGAGGCTTTCGCTGCCGACTTCTTCCTCGCCCTCGATGACGAAGGTGAGGTCGCACGGGAGTTCTGTTCCGGTTTTCAGGTAGGCTTCCACGGCTTTCAGGTGCGCGAGGTTCTGGCCCTTGTTGTCGCTGGTGCCGCGGCCGAACATCTTCCCTCCGGCGATGCGCGGCTCAAACGGGGGCGTCTTCCACAGGTCGAACGGCTCGGGCGGCTGCACGTCGTAATGGCCATAGACCATGAAGTGTGGCTTGTTGGAATTTTTCTTCCTCGGCGTCTTGGCGACAACGATGGGGTGGAAATCGGTCTGGCAGACGCGCGCTTCTAGGCCGATGGCGCGGCAATGCTTGGCGACCCACGCGGCGCAGGCGGCGGTGTCCTTGGCGTATTTCGGCTGGGCGGAGACGCTGGGGAAGCGGACGTAATCGCCCAGGTCGCGGATGAAGCGGGGCTGGTTTTTCTTCAGGTATTTTTCAACTGCGTTCATGGCGGGAGGATAATGACAAACCGAGGCAGAAGCAAAGCGCAGAGCTGCGGCGGGTGATTGAAACTGCCGCGCACCGCGAAAGAAACCAGAGCGCCGAGCATTGCTCGGCACGAAGGGCATTGCGGTGGACTTGCCGAGCAATGCTCGGCGCTCCGCCAGCGGGAACACGACACGCAGCAGAGGCTGCCCCCGAGTTGGAGTTCACGCTTCAGCGTGTCGGGGCGATGTCGGTGCGACGGGAACAAGCTAAAGCTTGAACTCCAACTCGGGGGCGGGACTCCGCTGCGCGGGGCTTTCACTCACGCCCAGCTTCGGCGGTCGGGACGGTGGCTGTTTGGAAGCCGAGGTGTTTTCCCGCCAGCAGAATTTTCTTCAGCCAATGCCCACACGTTCGCCGGCTTTGCGTTTTTTGTATTGCTGGTAAATCCACGCGTAGGTCTCCGCGAGTCCTTCGTTCAAGGTGGTGCGGGGCTCCCACTTGAGAACTTTCTTGATGAAGGTGTTGTCGGAATTGCGCCCGGCCACGCCTTGCGGCGCGGTGAGGTCGTAGTTGCGGTTCATCTTCACGCCCGCGATTTTTTCAATCTTGGCGAGGAGGGTGTTGATGGAAACCATCTCGCTCGAACCGAGGTTGATGGGGGTGGCGATGAGGTCGTCGCAGTGCATGATTTTGTCGATGCCTTGCACGCAGTATCGGGAAAATCCGACTGCGCTTCCGCGTCGGTGAGCTGGCCGACCCATTCATCGAAGCCGCGCTGCTGGGGCACGTTCACCGAACCTTTGCCGCCCAGACCCCATTCGCCGATGCAGCCGCCGCGTCACCACCGTGCCGCCAGCTAGCACGCCGAAGATGATCAGTGCCCAAGTCGCCGGCTCGGGCACGACGTTGATTTCCAAGCCCCAGCTCACGAGCGAACTCACGTCGCCGCCGCTCAAGTCCGCCAGAAACAGCGTCCATGTGCCATTCGCGTCGCGACCGCCGAACGATGTGTTCAACGAGGTCACTCCGCTGAGTTGGCCAGCCTGCCAGAATCCCGTCGGCATCCCAGTCGCATTGTGGATGTTTCCGTTCGCCGTCCCGCCGTCGCTCAGCGTGATGCTCGAGAACCCGCTGCCGGATGAGCCAAACGCGTTCCCCGGCCCGGTGCCGATGCGGTTCAACAGGATCGCCGTCGTCACGCTGCTGTCCGCGCTCTGCAGCACGAGGTAGCCGTAGAGGTCGCCGTTGTAGCCGCTGCTGATGTTC
>JANMJO010000329.1:0-7228 GCA_031371425.1 Verrucomicrobiales bacterium
TGCCGCAGTTGCGCGAGGTGGTGAAGGATTTGCCGGCCATCTCGCTGCTGCCGCTGGAGCAGTCGCCCGCCGGCGCGATCCATGCGTGGTCTGGCGCGGGCCGGCCGTTGTGGTGTCTGCCGTTCGGTGGCTTTCGTGATCAGCACCCGGATAAATTTAACTGGTCGCGATTTCACATTGATTGGCTGCGGCATCTTGCCGGTCAGCTGGGGTTGGAATCGCCCATCGCGAAGCCGGAGGATTTGTTGTTCGACTACCCGGCTATCCGTGAGCCGGTGATGCCGGATTGGAAGTGCGATGTGCTGGTGATCAATGCCCGTCCCGGCAGCGGGCAGTTGAAGGCCTACCAGAATGCCAGTTCGTGGAAACACCGCTTTTGGCAGCGTTTCGGCAAAGGCGGCGTGGAGGTCCATCCGGAAGATGAATTTCTGACTCCGGTCATCGCCCGGCTCATCGCCGCCGGCCACAACGTGGTGACCACCCAACCGTATCGCCCCCCGGCAGGTGCATCCCCGATCATTCCACCCTGCACCGCCAATCACGGCCTGTCGGTCACCGGCATCGGCAATCTGTCCTTGCGCTGCAAATACATTGTCATGGTCGCCACCGGGCCGATGTGGCCGACCTTGAACGTGTGGAATGTTGACGCTGTCAAGTTGCGGGCAATTCTGCTCGACGTTGAACGGTTGAATCTTCCTGGCAACATGTCGTATGCCAGCACCGTGGCCGACGTGAATCAGATGTTGCAGCGGGAAGGACTGGTATGATTTGCCCAGGCGCCATAGCAGCAATCAAACCGCAGGTCCCCCGTTGATGGGCTGGTAAATGATAAAACAAAAGAAGCGAAACATATGAAAGCTGCCGTACTGAAAAAAATAAACGAACCGCTCGACGTTTGTGATGTTGAATTGACCGACCTTAAAGTCGGGCAGGTAAAAGTTCGGATTTTGGTCAGCGGTCTGTGTGGTGCCCAATTGCAAGAAATCCGGGGACTGAAAGGAAATGCTAAATTTCTCCCCCATTTGATGGGGCATGAAGGGTGTGGCATTGTTGAAGCCATCGGCGCGGGCGTGACGAAAGTCAAAGTGGGGGATAAAGTGGTAATGCATTGGCGCATCGCTGATGGAATCGAATCCCCTTTTCCCAATTATATTTTGGACGATAAGGTGATCTCCAGCGGAAAAGTAACCACTTTAAGCGAATATTCCATTGCTTCGGAGAACCGGCTGACCCCGGTTCCGGAGCATACTTCGGATTATTTATGTGCGTTACTCGGCTGTGGCTTAACCACCGCACTGGGTACCATCAACAATGAGGCCAAATTAAAATTTGGTGAAAGCGTCATGATTGTCGGCTGTGGGGGAGTGGGATTGAATTTGATTCAAGGTGCCAAGCTGGCCAGTGCCTATCCCATCGTCGGAATCGACACCAGTGATGCGAAACGCCACCTCGCCGAAATCGCCGGCGCGACCAAATACGTTAACATATTGTCAGAAGACCTCCCGTCGGAATTGAAGAAAATCGGCGTTAATGTGATAGATGTGGTCATTGATACTACCGGAAATATTGCCGCGTTTGCCAAAACCGTACCCTTGCTGTCGGGCAATGGAAGATACATCATGGTTGGCCAGCCCGCCCCGGGCGAAAGTTTGACTATTCCCAATGCAAATTTGATGTTCTTGGGTCATGGCAAAACCATTAAAGCCACCCAAGGGGGGCAAACCTCTCCCTCGGATGACATTCCTAAATACATAAAACTACACCAGGCTGGACTATTGAACATTGACAACCTCATAACCGATGAATTTCATTTGAGCGATATCAACCGCGCCATCGAATTGTTGAAAAGCGGAACCGCCGGCCGAATCATGATAAGGATGGCACAATCGTAAAGCGCCGCTCGGAACCGGAGGGTTGATTGTAATTCGTCTAAAAACATAAAAACGTTCGTTCGCATTAAGCTAGAAAATCGCTACTATGAAAAAAACGTGGACCAAAGAGGAGCTTGTAAATTTTGAAACGGAAATTGGCAGATTATACTTGGATAATAAATTGCCGTTCTTGTTTCATCTATCTGGCGGCAATGAGGAACAATTAATTAAAATCTTTTCTGAAATCAAGGAAGGGGACTACGTGCTGTCAAACCATCGAAGTCATTATCATGCGTTGCTTCATGGAATTCCGCCGGAAGCCGTAAAACAAAAAATCTTGGATGGGCGAAGCATGTTTATTTATGACCGGGAGCGAAACTTTTTTTGCTCTGCGATCATCGGCGGCACTCCGGCGATTGCTGCCGGGATTGCTTGGGCCTTAAAACGGAAGGGCTCAACTCAAAAAGTGTGGTGCTTTGTCGGCGACGGCACGGAAGATTCCGGGCACTTATACGAAGCCATCCGATATGTCGATGGGTGGGATTTGCCCTGTAAATTTGTGATTGAAAACAACAACCGTTCGGTGGAAACCACCAACGGGGAACGGTGGGGGAAAAGCGCTGATTATCAGTGGAGTTCTCCGTCAGTTATCAAGTATCAGTATAAAATCACCTATCCGCACGCCAGAATGCCGGGGGTTATTGATTTGTCGAAAACCAAAAGAAAAACTGATGAAGAATACTTTCCGCCGGTGAAAGTCGCTGCTTACCCCAAATATGAAGAGTTGGACCAAGTTCAGATCTCCTACAAGGACGCGGTCAACCGGGCGATGACTGAATTGGGAAATGAGGGTTGGATTTTCATCGGGTATAACGTAACTCGCGGCGACGCCATGGGCACCCTGAAGCACGTGCCGGCAGATCAAAAGCTTGAAACCCCGGTCGCGGAAAATCTGATGACCGGGCTGGCCATCGGCATGTCGTTTGAACAATTAAAACCCGTCATTTATTTTGAGCGGCATGATTTCATGTTGGTTGCGCTGGATGCCATAGGAAATCACATCGATAAAATAGAGCGAATTTCACATGGCGAATACAAAGTGCCCGTGATTATCCGGGCGGTGGCGGCGGATGGCGGCCCTTTTTACTCCGGCCCCACGCACTCTCAGGATTTCACCAGTGTATTGAAAGAACTGGTTGATTTTCCCGTAATGGACCCGACCAATGGGGTCGAAGTGTTGAAAGCCTTTACCGGCGCCAAATCAAGCGGGCGCCCGGCCATTATCATCGAACGAAAGAGCCGATATTAATGAATAACATTCTTGTCATCGGGGAAAGTTGCCGGGATATCTTTGTCTATTGCGACGCGAGCCGATTGTGCCCTGATGTTCCCGTGCCGGTGCTCAATGTCGTAAACCAGACCGAAAATTCTGGAATGGCTAAGAATGTCCAGCGCAACATTCAGGGTTTAATTGATGCTTGCGATCTCATCACCAATGATGATTGGTATTATGTTACCAAGACGCGGTATGTTCATGAAAAAAGCAACCACATGTTCTTTCGGGTGGATTCTCCGCACCACTTCCCCAGAATTGACCTGTCCAAGATTTCCTACGACTTTGATATCATCGCCATTGCGGATTATAACAAAGGATTCCTCGCCGAAGCGGATATTGAAACCATCTGCCAAAACCATCCGCTGGTTTTCATGGATACCAAAAAAATACTGGGCAGTTGGGCCAATAAGGCAAAATACATAAAAATAAACGACTACGAGTTCCAAAACTCCAAGCCACATCTTACCGCAGAGTTAAATTCTAAGATCATTCACACCATGGGAGGCGAGGGCTGTGCCTTTAATCACAAACATTATCCTGTGGATAAGGTGGAAATTAAGGATGTTTCCGGGGCTGGCGACAGTTTTTTTGCCGCCCTGGTGGTGAAATATTTTCAAACCTCAAATATCGATGAGTCGATTGCTTTTGCCAACAAGTGCGCCTCCAAGGTGGTGCAGGAAAGAGGAGTTACAACCATAAAAAACCAAATCTAGGCAAGGCTACGACGCATCCTAGTACAAAAGGGCCAAAGGCCATTATTACGAATCCGCCATATTCGTCGAAGGCAGCTAGATCCCCGGCACCCTCATCGTCGAGGACAACAACCGCAGCGTGGACAACAACATTGCTGACCAACGGGGGACGAACTGGAAGTGGCCGCTTTCCGGCTTGAGTTGCGTGAAGACCTACCACTACACTAGGGTCTGGCTGCACGCTGGCGCCAGGTTGAAGACCATGGTCAAATTCAAGAATCCCAATCCCCGCTGACCTCCTGCCGAATCATTATGTCATTGCTCAACGCCTTCAGAAAAAGTCACCTCGGCCGCGCCCTCATCGAGAAGGTCATCTGGTATAAAATCAACCGCAACCGCGAGCGCCGCATCACCACCGAGGAATTCCGCGCCCTCAAGTCCCGCTTCGGCGCTGACCACGCCGCCCGCGCCCGCTATTGCCACGATGCTTATCTCTGCCGCGTCATCATTGACCCGGACGTCACCCGCATCATCAAGAAACTCAAGGCCGACTTCAGCCTCCGCAACTTCGTCGAGACCGGCACCTACGACGGCGAAACCTCCGTCTCCATGAGCCTGCTCTTCGAGCGCGTCTTCACCTGCGACGTGAAGGACTGGGCGCGACGCCTGGAGTTTTATTGCGCCGAGAACATCACCTACGAAGTCAAAAGCTCGCCCGACTTCCTCCGCGCCCACCTGCCGGAGATCAAGCAAGGCTCGTTCTTCTTCCTCGACGCACATTGGGGGCCGCACTGGCCGCTGCACGAGGAGCTGAAGATCGTTTTTGAAAACTGCGAGAACCCCTGCATCGCCATTGACGACTTTGACGCCGGCAACGGCCTTTACTACGACGCCTATGGCGCGCAGAAACTCGACCTCGACTACATCGCCAGCCACATTCCGGCGGATTACAAGTTCTGCCTCAACCCGCGCAGCAACCGCAACCGCGGCCTCATCTTCATCTTCCCGCCCTCCGCGCCCTACGGCTGCCGGTTCGGCGACCGCGCCAACTATAACGAAGCCACGCACGGCCTCTGGAGCAAGCTCCCCGCCTGACGCGAAAGCCCGTTCCCATGGCCACGCAAAACGACCCCGCCGGAGAAGTTGTTTTCGCGACGCCGTGGTTTCAGATTCTTTCCAAGAAACACTCGGGCAGCGCCGAACCTTACTACGCCATTCAAGCCGGCGACTTTGTCGTCATCATCGCCACGGATGAACGCGGGCGGTTGTTGCTCGTGCGGCAATTCCGCCCCGTTGTGGACAGGTTCACGCTGGAACTGCCCGCCGGCCACGTCGAAACCGGAGAGACGCCGCAAGCCGCCGCACGCAAGGAGTTGTGCGAGGAGACCGGCTACGAGGCCGACGAACTGGAACTGCTCGCCAAACTTTCCCCGTCCTCCGCGCGGTTCACGAACCAGATGTGGATATACTTCGCTGCAAACGTCCGCCCCGCCACCCGCCCCGAGCATCCGCGTGAAGCCGGCGTGGAATGCGTCTTTCATGAAGGCGATGTCCGATCGCTGCTGACGAATCCGGAGATGATTACCACCGGCACTTGGGCCGCACTACTGGCGGCGGTGGCGCAGGGCAAACTCCGGCTGTGATCTGCGCGAGCGCCGTGTGTTTGAAACCATCACGCTGCGCTTCAAGGCGGCTTCGCTTTTCAGGGGAGAATTCCAGCAAGGCTCAAGCGGGCGGGTTGGCGTCAGTCATCGCGCTTTGATTGCCGAAACCGGGCCAGTTTCTGCCCCAATGCCTTGGGGTAGGTTTCGCCCTGGAGCTTCGCGGCGAGGCGGGCCTGATGATAAGCGACCAGACACCCCAAGTCTTCATCGTTCAATCTCCAAAGCCATTTCAAGCGCTCGACCAGTTCCGTTTTCTTGAGCGGATGTAGCGGGCAGTCTTGGGGATTGGCTTGGTCACAAATACAGGCATCCACGAGTTCCGGCGCGCCGGCCTTCAGTTTGCTACTCGTGCCGGCCACCTGGGTTTTAGCTTTTGGCGGGTTCATAAGTTGAGCGGGTTGCCGTGTGGGGCAACTGTGTCTGATGATTCTGCTGCGGCCGCCATTCGAGGCGCGGGCTTCGGGTCACGCTGTTATTTCCAACACTTGCCGGATGCGCGCGGGGAGGGTTATGGCTTCATGCGGTTTGGCGATGAAATCAACGCCCCCCGCTGCAAATGCGTCCACTCTGGACTCCAATTCTCCGCTGCAAAAGATCACCGGCATGTGTAATGTCCTCGAATCCGCCTTGAGCCGGCGGCAGAGTTCCATGCCGTTGAAATCGGGCAGGTCAATGTCCAGCACCGCCAGTGTCGGCAGTCGCTCCAATGCGAGCGCCAGACCTTGTTGTGCGGTGGCGGCGTGGCAGACGCTGAAGCCGGCGCGACGCAATAGTTCACACAAAAAGGCCGCCACGTCCTGATTGTCTTCGACGATCAGGATCAATTGTGGATTGTGAGGTTGGAAGTTCATGTGAAAGTCACTGTCCTCATTCAAGAATGGCCTGCGCGCGAGTTTTCCTCCTTGGCTAGTTTTGACAAGTTTTCGACTGAACGCGTGCGCAGGGAAGGTTTGAAAACGCCGGGGTGAAGCTTTGGCGTGAAAACAGTGACAGTGGGGCGGTCGGCCAATCCCTTCATCCCCTGGCTGACGGCGAAACCGTGAGCCTCACCCGCCCTGCGGACATTGCCCCACTGCCAAATTGTTTTCACAGCTCTTGATCCTTTGCCGTTTCTTTCTCCACTTTAATTTCCTGTTCGCGCATGCGGGAACGGCCGCGATTGTTGAACCCGAGCAGGCAGAGAAATAGAATGGCAATGACCGGATAGATCAGAATTCCGACAATGATGACGGCGTTGTGTGTCATAAAACCACTGTCACATTTACCAGCAGGCACACTGCGGCCAAGCCGGTGGCCTCAAATGAAATCGGGTCACGAACCCGAAAGGTTTCGCGTGACAGCAGACACCGGCAAAAGCGCGCAGATTTCATTGGAACTTCTTAATTTAGCGGCGCAACATTCATGTCCGTTGCATCCCCGCATAGAGGAATACGGTTCAGTTTCGGGAATCTTTCAAAAAATCTTCAAAAACCGCCGTTTAGTTTTCAAGAAGTCCGTGGGGGGTGCTGGAAATGGTCGCGCCGGAGAGGGGAACGACTTGCAAAGCGAAGCTGAAATGGCTGTGGCGAGCCTAGAGCAGTTTCAAACTAACATTGGCACAGTGGGCGGGTAGGGCGCGTCGCTCCGCGCGCGCCGTCGCGAACCAGAACGCTTTCGTGCCAGCCA
>JANMJO010000063.1:0-4246 GCA_031371425.1 Verrucomicrobiales bacterium
TCCTGAGCGTCGAAGCGCGGCACCGTGTTGATCTCGATCGCGCCGCCGCCGGTGACACAGGGCCGGGCGTCGAGGCCGCGTCCGTAGAGGAAAGGATAGTCAAAGAGTTTGCCGATTTTGCTCCACGTCTCCGGGATGTAATAAGCGATCGGGCCTTTGAAATTGGCGGCGCTGAGGAAACAAGTCCAGCTCTGGTCGCCCGTCGGCGGATCGCCGGTGGTGGGATCGGTGAAGGGCAGCGCCATCCAGGTGTAACCGAGGAACTCGCCGTTGGGCTGGCCTTGGAATGGCAGCCCATCGGGAGGAATCAACAGGCGGTTGCTCAACTGCGCGATGCCAAGCTGATGATCGGGCAATGCCTCGTTGCTGTAGCAGAAGGACCAGCCGGGCGAGCCGACTTCGTAGTCGTAGCATTGCGGTGTGCTGTTCATGCTGAACTTCGGCGGGCCGTAGCGGAAATGGTTTCTGGCCCAGTAGCCCAGGCCACCCTCGACAGTTTGGAAGACGCTGCTCCACGTCGGCCCGCGATCCTTCCACTGACGCGCCAGCGTGCCCTTCGGCGCGAGCGGCTTGTCTGTGTTGTCGGAGTTGTCCGGCAGAATCCACGCGCCGGGCAAGCCGATCTGAAAATCCTCCAACGGCTGATCCACCAGCGGCCAGACGGCCGCATAGAAACCCATCCCCGCGCTGTAGCCGCCATTGGCCGGCAGCTCCTCGTGGTCAAAGCTGATGTAGCCGTGGAGTCCTTCGGAATGGGACGTTACGTTGCCGCCGCTCGCTGAATTTTTTGCGGTGGAGGATGTGTCTTGCGCGGCACACGGCCAGGTCAGCAGGGCGAGGACGGCGATGAGGTAGAGGGCTTTTTTCATAATCATTTATTTGTGCTTCAAATTAGTTGAAATGGATGAGTTCCGGGGCGGCCGGGTTGAGATCGTGGTGGGCGATTGATTAGAACACTGGAAACACGCCCGCTCACCGTGCTCATGCTGCACCACTCCCATCGCATCCCAGCGTTGGTCGTCCGTGTAGATGAACCGGAAGTTTGGCTTGCGGTTCGCCGCGAACGAATGGCCGCAAAAAAACCAGGAGGAGGATGCGGTTCATGAGATTTGAAGATTCAATTTGATTTGCTGGGGTGGGTTTTGAATTCCGAGAGGCTAACCAAGGTCGGCGTAGCCGTGCTCGATTCGATGGCGGCAATGGCCTTGTCGAGAAGGGCGGCATGCTGAGCATGCGGGGCGTAGTTGAGGAGGTCCGTGCGCACGCGCCGCAACTGGGGCAGCAACGCCTGGGCGTGGACGCCGTAACGCTGGAGGTATTCGATGCAAGGCCCGATTCGTTTGCCAGCGCCCCATCGCACGGGTTCGATGACGGACACGCAAAGGGCCATGCCTTCGCGGATGTGCAAGCGCGAGAGGATGTCAAGGCCGCCGAGACGGATGCCATCACCAAACATTTCATTGCTGGGTGCGAGGCGCTCAATCGCCTTGGTGATGGCAGGCAGCAGCTCCACGAGGTCGCCATCGGTCAGGTCGGCAAACACCTTTTGCACCGACGAACGGACGACGCTGTCCTCGTTTTGCAGGAGCGATTGGACGGCGGGGTAGAGTAGCTCTCGGTCAACGCCATCAAGTGACTTGGCGAGGATGCTCTTTGGCTCGCGGCGGCCGGGGTAGGGCGAGAAGAGCGCCACGGCGACCGCGCGCTGAGCCATGCGGCGCGGGTCAGCCGGGTTCGGGCGTGGGGTCATGGCGAGCAGGTCGCTCACGCTGGCTTGGCGTGCCTCCGCGCCGAGATTCGGCAGGGCTTCGGCGGCGAGACTTTGCAACCAAGGGTCCGGGTCTTTGAGCAAGGCGCGCAGTTGCGGCGCGGCGGCATCGGCGCGCGGGCCGAGTGCGCCGAGGGCTTCGCAGGCTCCGTAGCGGGCATCGCGGTTGTCGCTGGCAAGCAGCTTGAGCACTGCGGGCAGGAAGTTTCCCTGCCGCTTGCCAAGAGCGGAGGAGGAACGCAGGCGCACCGCGGGCGACCAGCTCGATAGCCCCGCGAGCAGTTGTTCGGGCGTGCGCCGGTCGTATCCGTTCTCCGAATTCTTGAATGGATAGTCGCGTCCCGCAGCGATGACCGTCTCCACTTGAGCGGCGTTGAGGGCCGGCACGGAAAAGGTTTTTTTGCCGATGAGCCGCAGACTTTTCAACGGCAGCGCATAAGCCAGCAGATAGCCGCCCGTGCAGTCCCAGCCGGTGTATTTGCCATGCTCCTCCTCGCCGACCGGCGCGCCCTGGTAGAGGAAACTCGTGTCCCAGCCGCGCGCAAGGTCGTAATACCACGCCTGCTCCTTCAAGTAAGCACCCGTGGCCAGCGGGCCGCAGCGCGCCACGCCGGGCAGCGCCCAGAGCACGTTGAAATAATTGCCCGTGTGCCCGCGCTCGCGCTCGCTGTAGGCGGCGGTGGACATTTTCGCGAAGAACTCCGCCGCCTCGCGGTCGCCCAGCAGGTCGAAGATCACCGCTGCGCTGGAGCATTTGCCATTGTCCTCGTGCGCGGGAAACGGCGGGTGGTCGCCGTAGGGCACCGCGCCCTTGTTCACATACCAACGCACGAAGCCCGCCGCCTTGGCGATGGCGCGGTCCAGATCGGGATCTTTCACGCCGGCCTCGCGGGCGAGCACCATGCCGATGCAGAGGCTGAGGCCCGGCTGGTTCATGCAGCCGTAGCCGCTCAGATTGCCGTTGGGCATTGCAAATGCGTGCCCCCAGGTGCCAACCGCGCTCTGGCCGCGCGCCGCCTCCTGTGCAAGTCGCTTGAGGCCGGGCATCACGGACTGATCGTCGGTCGCGATGACATACTCCCCAAGGAAAGTGAGAACGTAGCCGTAATACCACGTCGCAAAATCGTCGTCCGAAAAGTTCGCGGCCCAGCGCGCCTCTTTCTGGAGCAGCGGGAGATACTCCTTGTTTCCGCTGGCCAGCAACGCAAGCGCATTGAGCGAACGCGGAATCGGATTGAGCCGGCGCGTGTAATCCGGCGCGGCCATCCGCCGTGCGAGCGACTGGCAGCCCAAGTCAAAGATGCGCTTCGATTTCGGGCAGTCATACGGCGCGGTGGCGCTGTAGCTGCCGAGCACCGGCAGCATCACCACGACCTCGTCCGACTTCCCAGCGCGCCAGCGCAGCAGCCGCAATTTTCCGCCGCCTTGCTCCGTCTCCGCCGCCCCGATGGCGTTGGCAAATTGAATGCGCGCATCGCCGGAGAAGTTCTTGCCGTCCACGCCGAGAATGACATCGCCCGCGCTCAACACGCCAGCCGCCGGGGAGACCTTCGCCACCGCCGTCACGAGAATCTGCCGCGCATCAGCCGAGTGGCCGTTGGTGGTGTAAATCCAACCGCGCGCCCCGGTCGGCCCGAGCGTCCAGTCGTGCGGCCCGTCCTTGGCAACCGTGTCGCCCTTCGTGAAGTCGGGCATGGCCATCGCCTCTGCTTTGGCCGCGGCCAAAGCTGGACCGGGCGTGGCGAGAATGGCTGCGAACGCGAGGGTAATGAGGCGGGCTTTGATCACTTGGTTTTTCATCACTGGATCGTTTGTGTGTTTCATGGTTCAGGTCGGGGTCGGCTGTTTATTCTTTCGCTGCTTGTCGGGTGGCGATGGGGACGTAGTGCGTGTCGCGCCGCCTAAAGGCGGAACTCCAAACGGGGGCGGTGTCACGTTGCGCGGAGGGATTCATTTCGGCAGCGGTTTCTCGATCACACTGCTGATGCCGACATCAATGCACTGGCCGCCTGCCTTCTGACGGCAGTGAACGGCCATGATATTTTTACCCGGTTTGAGCGTGGCCAGACTCGCCGGGGTGAACTCCATTTCTTCGTAGTCGGTGTTATACTCATCCGCCTTGCAGGCCAGCACGCCGTTGATGTAGATCTCCGCGTCGTCATCGTGCAGCACCAGCAGTCGCGGACTTTCAACTTTCCCGGACGGCCACTCGAAGGAACGGCGCAACCAGATGTCGCTGCTCTTCCATTCTGTGCGAACGACCGCGCCCGGCGTGCCTGCCGTGCCGAAGACGCCCGGGCCGGTCTTCCAAATCCCTTCGCCGAAGTTCGGCTCGAACCAATTGGTGGCGGGCTTTTCGGTGAGATAGCGCCAACTGACGCCGCTCTGCTTGGACGTGGGAACAATCACTTTGATTTCCGGCGGCGGCGGGAAGTTGCCGCGATTCGCAGCGGCAACGAGATCAATATCCACCTTCAC
>JANMJO010000067.1:0-3453 GCA_031371425.1 Verrucomicrobiales bacterium
GCCGCGCAACTCGCATTGGGAGCGCGGCTGTGGCGCAGCCCAGCCGCAGCGGCTTCGCATTACAGTGCGCGTAGGAAATTACAGGACGCACCCAACCTTCCAACTTGCTGCGGCTGGTCGAGGACGACACAGCCGCGCTCCATCAGCCAACTCCCTGCACGGCAGTTTCAGTCACACCCATTTCAAAGCCACAGATGGACACAGATTTTCACAGATGATTTTATCTGTGTTTCATCCGCGTGATACAATTTACCAATGATACCCGGTGGATTGGTAGGGCGCGTCACTCCGTGCGCGCCGGTGTGGTGAGCCAGTAGGCGTTGGTTAGCAATCGCGGCGGGCAGAGGACTGCCCGCCCTACCAGCCGCACCGATTATCTTTGGGAATTGGTATGAATCTGTGGCTGAAGAATCAGACCGCTCTCAACTGCTGCTCCGCCATCTGCCAATGTTCGCCTTCCCTGCCGGAGGGACGCCCGTGTTGCTCCCAGATGAAATACGCGCGGCTGGCAATCTGCTCGGCGGTGATTCGCGGGAAGGACACACGCGCCGCCGCAGGTGCGGGCTTGGTCGCGCGGGGTTTGGGTGCGCTGGCTTTTACCGCCTTGGCCGGACGCGTCTTGGCTTTGACCTTCGCCTTGGCCTTGGCCTTGACCTTGGGCGCGGCGACTTTCACCAGCGCGGCGGTGCGGCTGGGTTTCGGTTTGGTGATTTTTGCGGTCTTGGATTTGATGGCTCTGGCAGTTTTCATAATTTAATATTCGATTAAAATTTTGTTGTTGGTTGACCGGCATTGTCTCAGCCGGGAGCAGCCATTGGGTTTGGGCTGCAAAGTTGGAAGCACTCCTCTGGCGAAAAAACTAGCTGGTTTTTCCGCAGTCGTCCAGACCAGAAACTTTCGGGGCGCGGCTCTGAAAACCCCATCAAACCATCGCCAAGTCAGGATGACACGGTCCTCGAAGTGGCACTGGAGAAAGCATGGGCATGCCACCTTCGGGTCATCATCGCGGTAATATTTGTTTTTCCACGCGTTCTTCCGCTATAATCATCGGGATGTTCAAAACACAAGATTTGCATGTCCGCGAAATCGTCCGCCTCTCGTCACCCAACGCCGTGAAGGCGGCGTTCCCCGCCACACCTGAAGCCATCGCCACCGTTGCCTTGAGCCGCGAACGCATCATCCGCATCCTCCGCCGGGAAGACCCGCGCTTGCTCGTCGTCGTCGGCCCGTGCTCCATCCACGACCAGATGAGCGCGCTGGAATACGCCCGTCGCCTCGGCGACTTGCGCCAGGAACTGGCGGATCGCATGGAAATCGTGATGCGCGTCTATTTTGAAAAGCCCCGCACCACCATCGGCTGGAAAGGCTTGATCAACGACCCGCACCTCGACGGTTCGGAGGACATCGAGGAAGGATTGAAGATTGCGCGTCGTCTGCTGGTGCAGATCGCCAGCATGGGTTTGCCCACCGCCACGGAATTTCTCGATCCCATCGTGCCGCAATACATCGCCGACCTCGTGAGTTGGGCCGCCATCGGTGCGCGCACCACGGAATCCCAGACGCACCGCGAAATGGCCAGCGGCCTCTCCATGCCCGTCGGCTTCAAGAACGCCACCGACGGCAGCCTGCAGGTCGCGATTGATGCGATGGGCGCGGCGCGGCATCGCCACAGTTTTCTCGGCATGGATCAGGACGGCGCGACCAGCATCGTGCGCACCAGCGGCAATCCCGATGGCCACGTCGTGCTGCGCGGCGGACGGACAAGGACAAATTACGACGCGGCCAGCATCGCCGATGCGGAAGCGACTTTGCTCAAGCACAAACTCCCCCCGGTGATGATGGTGGATTGCAGCCACGCCAACTCGGAAAAGAAACACGCGCGGCAGGAAGACGTGTGGCACAGCGTGATTGAACAGCGCGTGAACGGCACGAAGTCCGTCATCGGCATGATGGTCGAAAGTCATTTGCACGAAGGCAATCAACCGTTCCCCAAGCCGGTGGCTGACTTGCAATACGGCGTCAGCATCACCGATGCGTGCCTGAACTGGGAGGCCACCGAGCGGATGTTGCGCTGGGGACACGAGCAACTGGCGGGTAGCGCGGCGGCGGCCTGATGGGTTGGTTGCGGCCGTGCCAGTGGCGGACGGTCGGGGAAACATCGGAACGCCGCCTGAAGGCGGCGCTCCGGAAATGCGCGCCCGTCCAGACCGCACTTTCGCATTTTCATTTGCCGGATTTTCTCCCATCTTCTCGCCACAAAATTTTTATGGCCGACAAAACCAAACACAATTACGACGAGAGCAAGATCAAGACACTGTCGTCGCTCGAACACATCCGCCTCCGCACCGGCATGTATATCGGACGCATCGGCAGCGGCGCGCATCCGGACGACGGCTGCTATGTTTTGCTCAAGGAGGTCGTGGATAATGCCATTGATGAATTCATCATGGGCAACGGCAAGGAGGTCCACATCGGTCTCGATGGCAATCGCGTGACGGTGCGCGATTTCGGGCGCGGCATCCCGCTCGGCAAGGTCGTGGACTGCGTTTCCAAGATCAACACCGGCGCGAAATACAACGACGACGTGTTTCAATTCAGCGTCGGGCTCAACGGCGTCGGCACGAAGGCGGTCAATGCGCTGTCGAAAAACTTTCTCGTGCGCAGCCATCGCGAGGGTGAGTTCGCCGAGGCGAGCTTCAAGATCGGCAAGCTGAAGAAGGAAAACGCCGGCAAGACGAAAGAGCCGAACGGGACGTTCATTGAGTTCGAGCCGGACGAGGAGATTTTCAAGAACAGCGACTACAAGCTGGAGTTCATCGAGCGGCGGCTGCGGCATTACAGCTACCTGAACACGGGGTTGAAGCTGGTGCTGAACTGGAAGAATGTTGGAGCTCAAGCTTCAGCTTGTTCGGGTGAGGCGGGGGACACGCTAAAGCGTGAACTCCAACAAAAAGTTTTCCAATCGCGCCACGGCTTGATGGATCTGGTGATGGAAGAACTCGGCACGGACGGCAGCGAGCCGATTTATTCCCCGCTGCATTACAGCGGCAAGACGCTGGAGTTTTGTTTCACGCACAGCAATTCGCGCTACGGCGAGACGTTCTATTCCTTCGTCAACGGCCAATACACCAGCGATGGCGGCACGCACTTGAGCGCGTTCCGGGAAGGTTTGCTCAAGGCGGTGAACGAATACTGCGGCGGTAAATACGAGGGCGACGACGTCCGCGAGGCCATGGTCGGCGCGGTGGCGATCCGCTTGAAAGACCCGATGTTCGAGTCGCAGACGAAGAACAAACTGGGCAACACGGAAATCCGCACTGAACTCGTGAACAACGTGCGCGAAGAGTTGCTGCACTTTTTCCAGCGCAATAAAACCATCGCCGAGACGATCATGGCGAAGGTGAAGGACACGCAGGAGTTGCGGAAGGAATTGCAGAACGTGAAGAAGCTCGC
>JANMJO010000101.1:0-3368 GCA_031371425.1 Verrucomicrobiales bacterium
CCTTGGCGGGGCGATAACCCATCATCTCCTTGGAGTAAGGCGTGAAGTCATTCGTGCCGCCGCTGGCGAGCAAGGCGGCGTCGGCCTCGCTCATCATAATGCGCGCGCCGGTCAATTCCTGCATCAACGCGTGGCCGCCGGCGTGATCGGTATGCGCGTGACTGTTCAGGATGATTTTGATGTCCGTGAGCTTGAAGCCGAGTTTCGTCACGCTGTCGCGGATGCGCGACACGGTGGTTTCAAATCCGGTATCCATGAGGATGTGCCCCTCCGGCGTGGTGATGAGAAACGAGCTGATGCCGGACGCGCCGACGTAATGGATGTTCCCGATGAGGCGAAACGGCTTGAAGGGCGCGTTCCACGACTCCCATTCCTTTTTGATCGCCGCGTTTTCGGCGGCGTTCTTTTCGGCCAAGGAAGGTTCGGCCAGCGCCAGTTGGGCTGCAAAACAGGTAAGCAGCAGAATCAAAGTTCGTTTCATGTCAATAATCACATCCAGTCAGCGCCGTAGGCGCGACATATTTGTAGAACCAGAACCCAAATCAAAACCAAGCTCCGGCCGGAGCGGCATATCCAGATGATGTCGCTCCTGACGGAGCTTGGAAATCTTTCTCGGCTGGTCCTACAAAGATGCCGCCCCTAACGGGGCTGAACCATACGAACCTTTGCGTTCAGACGAACCAACGACAACAAACTCATTTCGCAGGGCCAAGAGTGTTCAACCAATTCACCCACGCTTGCCAAAAGTCTTCCTGTTCTCTGATGCTTGCCGGAATTACGTCAGGCCCGGTTTCAAAGATGTGAACCAAATCGTTGACCCCCGGTTTTCTACCCAAAGCGTGGCGGTATGCTTTGATTCCTCCACCCATGTCACGGGACATGCTGGACGGACGAACATCCTTACACGAGCCGTAGCAAAGTAATTTAGTTCCTTCATTTTCCAGCTCGCGCCTGATCTCGACTAAGGCCTTAAAACAGTCGGATGATTCGTTCGTAATCAACCTGTCATTAAATGAAAGGGTCACCCGCCAAGCTTTGCTCCAGTGATTTTCAGCTAGAAAGGTGGCGGTCAAGTTGCCTTGCCTGCTATTGCCATCTTTGAAAACAATCGACACTGGAAATTTTTCGTCCATTGAACAAGTTATACCACCCGCGCCTCGCCCTTGCCTTTGACGACTTCGCCGATGAGCCAGGCTTTGTGCTTCTGCGACTTGATGAATTTTAGGACAGCATCCGCCTTGTCCGCCGCTACGATGGACACCATGCCGATGCCCATGTTGAAGACTTGATACAATTCCTCGTCCGGCACGCCGCTCCTCTGTTCGATGATCTGGAAGATGGGCAGCATGTCCCACGAGCCTTTGCGGATGACGACGTCGAGCGACTTCGGCAGCACGCGCGGGATGTTGTCCATGAAACCGCCGCCGGTGATGTGGGCGAAAGCCTTCACGGGAAGTGCGGAGTGCGGAGTGCGGAGTGCGGAGTTGAAACGCTTTAGGAGCTTCTGCACGAGCGGGCCGTAGCTGATGTGTTCTTTCAACAACTCCTGACCGACCGTGCCTTTGAGTCCGGGCACGCGACTCGCCGGCTTGTAGCCGAGTTGCTCGAAGAAAATTTTGCGGCCGAGCGAATAGCCGTTCGTGTGCAGGCCGCTGGATTCGATGCCGATGACGAGGTCGCCGCGCTTCACGGTTTTCTGGCCGTTGAGCATTTTGGATTTTTCCACGACGCCGACGATCGTGCCGCTGACGTCGTATTCGCCGGGCTGGTAGAAGCCGGGCATCTGCGCGGTCTCGCCGCCGATGAGCGTGCAGTTGTTCGCCGCGCAACCGCGCGCGAAGCCCTTGATGATCTCGGTGAAAACGTGCGGTTCGAGTTTGCCCGTGCCGAGGTAATCGAGGAAGAAGAGCGGTTCCGCGCCAAGCACGGCGATGTCGTTGACGCAATGGTTTACGAGGTCTGCGCCGATGGTGTCGTGCTTGTCCATCGTGAAGGCGATCTTCAGCTTCGTGCCCACGCCGTCCACGCTGCTGACGAGGATCGGCTCGCGATATTTCTTGAGGTCGAGCTGGAAGAGGCCGCCGAAGCCGCCGACCTTGCCGAGGACTTCGCGGCGGTGCGTGCTGGCGAGCAGTTGCGGGAGCGTGGCTTTGACTTTGTTGCCGAGGTCAATATCAACACCAGCGGCGGCGTAGGCTTTTTGTTTCATGCGGGGGGATTAAAACGGCAAACGGCGGCACGGGCGAGAAAATTTCACAGGAACAAGGTGTGTAGAACGCCAATCTATGGAACTGCTAGGCGGTTTGCATTTGCTCCCTGCCGCTTTAAAACAGAGGTTAAATTTGCGCTGCGGACAACCTCAGTGTGCCCATCGAGAAAAGAAACCACACCGATTGGCAGTGGCGTTTTGTAGTCTTTGCCGTGGAGTTCTCGACTCCATTCCATTGTGAGGCTGTTTGAATAGATAAATAAACCAGTTCTTACAGTCTCTTGGTTTGCCAGCAGATGCCGGTCACCAGTTAGAATACTGACATTGTTGTTCGTACCCGCATCCAGCTCCACGAAATAACTGATGTTTTGATTATTTAGCGGTGTACGTTTACTGGCATTGGTTTTTACTTTGTCGGATCGGCACAAAAATATGTATGGCTGCCCTATGCAATTTGAAAGGATATTGAAATTTGGCGCAACATAACCTCTGTCAGAAAGCTCCATCGTGCCACCATTCGTGGTGGAAATTTGCCATGGATACTTTTCATTGTTATCGCCTTTCCACATCATGAAGCTAAGTGCGATTTGCCTTTGGTTATGCGAGCAAACCAACCAATTTTTCATGGGATTACCGAACGATAAGGCGGGCAGTAACAAAGCACCCAAAACAGCAATCACGCCAATCACTTCCACCAATTCAACCAGAGTGAGCCCTCTGATGTTCGCCTTGGTCGAATACATTTTCACGGCTTGATCCACTGTAACTCCGCCCGCCCCGGCGACAAGCGGCAAATCCAAGCCAGTTACCCGCGAGAAAATCTTTGCGTTGCCCGGAATTTCCGCCTAAATAGCCCCATGCGCGGACGGACGATTCTCATTGTATCCATCGGCTTGAACCTGTTGCTGGTCGCCGCGTGGTATCTCACCGCGAAACCGGCTGCCCCCAAGATTGCCTCCACCATCGCCCCGCACGCACGCAGCAGTTCCAACCCAGCCAGTGTCGCCCCGCTTTACCGCAAGCAGTTTTTTTCCTGGAGCGAGATCGAATCCGACGACTACGAGAAATACATCACCAACCTCCGCGCCATCGGTTGCCCGGAGCAGACCATCCGCGACATCATCCTCGCCGATGTGAACAAGCTCTACGACGAGCGCAA
>JANMJO010000183.1:0-4667 GCA_031371425.1 Verrucomicrobiales bacterium
TTGCTGCGCGGCCTCGCTAACGACATCGCTGGCGCCCCCGCCTTTCACCGGCGGCGCGCCCGCACCGAACGCGCTCGTGTCCTGATGCAACGTCTGCTTGGGCGCATTCTTGAGGAAATTCTCGAACGCCATCATGGAGGACGCGCTGCGGAAGATGTTGTGGCAGATCTCGGTCTTGATGCTGACCATCAGCTCGTCGAAAATCTTGAACGCTTCGGCCTTGTATTCGATGAGCGGGTCGCGTTGGCCGTGCGCGCGCAGGCCGATGCTGTAGCGGAGGCTGTCCATCTCGTAGAGGTGTTCCTGCCAGAGCTTGTCAATCGCGCTGAGGATGGTGTAGCGCTCGACTTCCTTGAGGGCGTCGGTCTGCTCGAAGCTCACCTTGAGCTCGTAGGCTTTGCGGACGCTCTCGGAAATGAAATTGCAGACGGAGAACTGCGCCGCGCTCAAGCCATCGTAGAACGAGCCGGGCACTGGCGTTTCGCTGCCGGCCTGCGCGGCTTTGGTGATTTCCGCCTCGGGCACGCCGATGGGGAAATTCAGGTTCACCCAGTCGGCGAGGGCGCGGGTTTTCCATTCGGCGTGTTCGGCGTCGGGCGAGGTGCATTGCTCCACCTTCTGAACGACGACTTCCTCCATGATGTCCATGAGCCGGTCGCGGACGTCGTCGGCGCGGATGATTTCGTTGCGGAAGCCGTAGATGACTTCGCGCTGCTTGTTCATCACGTCGTCGTATTCGAGCGTGCGTTTGCGGATTTGGAAGTTGTGCGCCTCGACGCGTTTCTGCGCGGTCTGGATGGAGCGGTTGAGCAACCCGGCCTCCAGCTCCTGGCCTTCTTCGAGCCCCATCTTCTCCATGTATTTGACAATCTTGTCCGAGCCGAACAAGCGCATCAAATCATCTTCCAGCGAGATGAAAAAGTGCGAGCTGCCGGGGTCGCCCTGACGAGCGCAACGGCCGCGCAACTGCCGGTCGGTGCGGCGCGACTCGTGCCGTTCCGTGCCGATGACGTGCAACCCGCTGATGTCGGCAACGCCTGCGCCGAGTTTGATGTCTGTGCCGCGTCCCGCCATGTTCGTGGCGATGGTCACCGCGCCGCGCTGGCCGGCGCGGGAGATGATCTCGGCCTCTTGCTGGTGATACTTAGCGTTGAGGACGGAGTGGATGATGCCTTCCTTCTTGAGCATCCGCGAAAGCATTTCGCTGACTTCCACGGAAATCGTGCCGACGAGGATGGGTCGGCCCTCGCCGTGGATGCGTTTGATCTCGGCGAGCGCGGCATTGAACTTCTCGCGCCGCGTCTTGTAAACGGAGTCGTTGGCGTCCTTGCGGGCGACGGCGCGGTTCGTGGGGATGACGAGCACGCCGAGCTTGTAGATGTCGAAAAATTCCGAGGCTTCGGTCTCCGCCGTGCCGGTCATGCCCGCGAGTTTTTTGTAGAGGCGGAAATAATTCTGGATCGTGATGGTCGCGAGCGTCTGCGTCTCGCGCTCGATGGCCACGTCTTCCTTCGCCTCGACTGCTTGGTGCAAGCCATCGCTCCAGCGGCGGCCGGTCATGAGGCGTCCGGTGTTTTCGTCCACGATGATGACCTTGTTTTCCTGCACGACGTATTGCACGTCCTTGAGATAAAGCGCGTAGGCTTTCAGCAATTGCGAGATGCAATGGATGCGCTGCGCCTTGGCCTCGTAATCGCCCTGAATCTTCGCCTTCATCTCCAGCCGCTTGCGGGCGTCGGGTTCGGTGCCGGCGTCCACCTCGTGCAACTGCGTGGTCAGCTCGGGCAACATGAAAGCGTCGGGGTCTTTGGGCGAAAGAAAATTGCGGCCCTTCTCGGTGAGATCGGCCTCGTGGCTCTTCTCGTCAATCGCGAAAAATAATTCCTCCTTCTCCGCGTAAAATTCCTTCTTCGATTGGTCGGCGTGCAGGGTCAGCTCCGCCTTGTTCATCAGGCCGGCAATCTCCGGGTCTTCCAGCACGCGCATCAACGCATCGGCGCGCGGGTTGCCAGTCTTCACGCGGAAGAGCAGCAGGCCCAGCTCGCGTTCGAGTGCCTCGGGGTTCTGCGGCTGGGAGCCATCGGTGGGGGTGCGCTTCTTGATGAGCGCCCCGGCTTCGGTGAGGAAGCGGTTGCAGAGTTTTTCCTGTGCGCGGACGATGGATTCAACGGCGGGTTTGAACTGGCCGTATTGGTCGTCGAACGACATGTGCACCGCCGGGCCGCTGATGATGAGCGGCGTGCGCGCCTCGTCAATGAGGATGGAGTCCACTTCGTCCACGATGGCGAAGTAATGCCCGCGCTGCACCTGCTCCTCGCGGCGGGAGGCCATGCCGTTATCGCGCAGATAATCGAAGCCGAACTCGGCGTTCGTGCCGTAGGTGATGTCGCAATTATATTGATTGCGGCGCACGGTGGGATTCTGGTCGTGCAGGATGCAGCCGACGGTCAGGCCGAGGAATTTATAGACCGCGCCCATCCACTCCGAGTCGCGGGCGGCGAGGTAATCGTTCACGGTCACGACGTGGACGCCGCGGCCGGTGAGGGCGTTGAGATAGACGGGCATGGTGGCGACGAGGGTCTTGCCTTCGCCGGTGGCCATTTCCGCGATGAACCCGCGATGCAGCCCCATGCCGCCGATGAGTTGCACGTCGAACGGCACCATCTCCCAGCGCAACGGATGGCTGCGCACGATGATGTCCTGCCCGCACAGGCGGCGGCAGGCGTTCTTCACCACGGCGAAGGCCTCGGGCAAAATCGCTTCGAGTCGCGCCTTCAACTGGGCGTCGTCGGTGATCTGTGAAAGCTCGGTCTTCCAGGCGGCGGTCTTGGCGCGGAGGGCGTCGTCCGGGATTTTTTGCAGCTCGGCCTCGAAGAGATTTGTCGCGGCGACGATGGGTCGGAGACGTTTAACTTCCCGGTCGTTTTTGGACCCGCCGAATAATTTAACAATGGCCTTAATCATGATAAAAATTGAGTCGAAACGCTACGGCAAGCCGGGCAGTGCGTCAAAACCATTCGCCGGGCTTGGGGCGGATGGGGCGCATCTTGACACGGCCACTGTTTGGAGTTCCGCCTTCAGGCGGTTCGGTGCGTTCACACACCCGGGCCGCATAAATGCGGAACTCCAAACCCAGCACCAGCGTTCGACGGGGGCAGTGTCAAGATGCGCCCGGGGCGAGGAAGTGCGTGCAGTCGCCTGTTTAGTTGGGGCATCGCTGATTGCTACACCGCCCGCGCGCGGAAGCTGCGCCACCGGTTCAGCGGCAGCAGGCCGAGGAGGATGAGCGCCGCCTGGCTTCCGATGAAAAGCATGAGCCAGTTGAACGCCGCATCCATGAAGCCGTAGCTGTGCAGGCCGATGCCGAGCATGTTCACTCCGAACCACGAGAAGCTTGTCACGATGTTGCCGAAGATGGCCATGTTCATCAGGCCGCGTTCCTTGATCATGCCGCCCCATCGCGCGTGCAGGATCGTCGCGTTCCAGATCACGATGAGCAATGCGCCGTTCTCCTTCGGGTCCCAGCCCCAGAAACGTCCCCACGATTGATCCGCCCAAATCCCGCCCAGCACCGTGCCGACAAAGCTGAACAGCGTGGCGAAACAAACGATGCCGTAAACCATCCGCGCCAAACCTTTCGCGGTCGCTTCAGAAAGCGTGTTCGTGAAAATGCCGCGCACGAGATACACCATGGCGAGGAATCCTGCCACGAACGTGCTCGCGTAGCCGAGCGTCACGACCACGACGTGTGTCGCCAGCCAGAAATTTGTGTCCAACACCGCGCGCATCATCTCCATCGTGTCGCCGCCGAGCGAAAGGTTGTGGGCGATGACCAGCGTGATGAACGCCATCGCCGACGCCACCGCCGAGCCGATGCCGTCTTTGTAGAATCGTTCCAGAACCGAACCCAGAATCACCGCGCCCCAGCCGATGAAGATGGCGGACGAATAAAGATTCGTCACCGGCGGACGGCCTTCCAGCCACATGCGCGTGAGCAAACCTGCGGTGTGGATGATGAACGCCAGCCCGATGAGCCAGCTCGCCGTGCGCCGCAGCCACTCGCTCAAGTTGAACCAGAACGCGCACGCGAGCAGAAACGCCACGACGTAAAGCACCATCGCTTTGTAGAATGGCTGGAAGTGATTGTAATAATTTTCGCGCGAGGCCTTCACGAGTTGCGGTTTGAAATTGTTCATCAGCGCGCCGCGATAATCCGCAACGGCGCGGTTGAAGCCGCTCGCGTCGCCCGCGCGATAGGCCGCCGCGATTTTGGAGTAGGCGACCAACCCGTAATTCGGCGCGCTGTCCGGCTCGCCGCGCACATACAACTCGGCCACGCGCTGCCAATCGTCTGCGTGCGCGCCCGGCAGAATCACCGGCCCGGCGAATTGCGCCGAGAGCCATTCGAGGGTGGCCTCGTCATATTTTTGACTGGCGTTCATCGCCTGATACGCCACGCGCGCAGCGTCCACGCGCGTCAGATAGGCCGCTGTGGATTTCTCTAGCTCACCCGCCGCCGCCGGGCCGAACATTTGTTGCGCGGACTCATAGGTGCGCCGCGCATTCCACATCTTCACGACCGCCTGATCAAACGGCGTGCGCCGCGCCGACTCGACGGCGTTGGCGCGGTCGGCCTCGCGCCGCAGGTCGGCGAGCTTGGGTTTGAT
>JANMJO010000193.1:0-9668 GCA_031371425.1 Verrucomicrobiales bacterium
TCGCGGAAAACCCGGGCGCACCGAAGACATCCAAAGGTTCTTGGCCAACACGCGCCCGCAAGATGCTGCCCCCGACATCCGATGTCGGGGGCAGCGACGCCCGGGGCGGGCGTGCTCCCCAGCTTCGGAGTTCGGGTTAAACTCCAACTTGGGGCGGGACTCCGCGGCGCGGCAGTTTCAATCACACCCGGCTGATTACTGCCGCAGCTCCACCACATCGCCGGGCAGCATTGGGATATCTTGGCCGTTCAACAAGATCGCGGCGCTCACCGGTATCTGCTGACCGTCGCGCGTGATGACAATCACGCTGGGCTCGCCCTCGGGAATGTATTCTGCCGCGACGATGGTCTTGATGAGCGTCAAGTCCGGCGTCCACGTCAGCGCAGGAAATTTCACCGGGCCGACGATGGCCACGGTGTTGCCCGGAGCGCGGGACGGGAGCGCGCCCATGCGCTGTGACTGCATCGCCTCTGCCTGACCCGCGAAATACGCCGCCCTCGCCTCCGCTCGCGCCGTGGATTTGGAGGTGCAGCCGGAAACCGTCAGGGCAAGCAAAGTAAACAATATCAGCCCGGAGACTTGCTGCGGAAACCGGGAAAACTTCAACGCAAAGACGCGAAGAACGCAAAGAGACGCAGAGTTGAACCGGGTTATCAAAGTTCTTTCTTGGGAAAACCACACCGGGTTTTCCTCCACGAAACTCTGCGTTCTCTGCGCCTCTGCGTTTGTCTGTTTCATGTGCCGGATTTTTTTGCCACCGAAGTTTTCCACGCTTGCACCACCGTGCGCATCTGCTCGGCGGCGTTGAGCTTGGGCTTCACGTGCTTGAGGCTGAACCACGGCAGCATGCCGAGCAAATCCGGCGTGACAAGTATCTGCCCATCGCAATCCGCGCCCGCGCCGATGCCAATGGTCGGGATGGCGATGCGCTGCGAAATTTCTTTCGCGACGGGCGGCGTAACGAGTTCCAGCACCACGGCGAATGCGCCGGCGTCGGCCAAAGCCTGCGCGTCGGCGAGCAACGACTGGTGTTCCGACTCGACCTTGCCTTTGATCTTGTAGCCGCCTTCCTCGATGACGCTTTGCGGCAACATTCCGAGATGGCCGAGGAACGGGATTCCCGCCGCGATGATGGCTTTGACCTGCGGCAGAATTTTCGCTCCGCCCTCCGCCTTCACCGCTTCCGCGCCGGCGGCGACGAGACGCTTGGCGTTTGCGACCGCGTTCTCTGCCGTGTCGTAGCTGTGGCTGGGCAGATCCGCCACAAGCAACGCGCGCGGCTTGGCGCGGGCGGCGGCGCGCGTGTGGTGCTCCATGTCGGCCATCGTCACCTGCGTGGTGTCTGGATAACCCAACACGACCATGCCCAATGAATCGCCGACGAGGATGAGCGGGATGCCCGCGTCATCGAGCAGCTTGGTCATGGGGAAATCATACGCCGTGAGCGAGGCGATCTTCTCACCGCGCACTTTCATGGCGCGGATGGTCTCGGCTGTGATTTTTGAACTCATTTTTATAGCCACGGATTGAACACAGATGAAACACGGATGGGTAGGACGGGCAGTCCCCTGCCCGTGGAAGCGCGATCGCAGCCAGACGGCGCGCACGGAGTGACGCGCCCTACCCGGTTCTTTTTATCTGTGTTTAATCCGTGTTTCATCTGTGGCTAAAACTTCCCAGTAATTCCTCCGCGCTCGTCGTCGCTGTGCCGACCTTGCCGACGACGATGCCCGCCGCGTGGTTGGAAAGAATCGCCGCCTCGACCGGCGACGCGCCCGCCGCGATAGCCAGCGTGAATATGGCGATGACCGTATCGCCCGCACCGGAAACATCGAAGACTTCCTGCGCCACAGTCGGGATGTGGAATGGCTTCTGCCCGCGCTGGCACAGGAGCATTCCCTGTTCGCCGAGCGTGATCATCAGCACCACCGGGCGCAGCTCGTTCAACAAGCGTTGCGCGACGAGCATGAGATTTTTATCGGCCAGCGGATTGGCGTGGCGTGTTTCATCCGGCAGCGCGGCCAGCTCGAACGCCTCCTTGCGGTTGGGCGTGATGAGCGAAAGCCCGGCGAGGTTCAGGTGATGCACCGGCTTGGGGTCGAGGCTCAACCACACGCCGCGCGCACGGCAGAGCGCCTTGACTTCGTTCAGCAACAATTGCGTGACGACGCCCTTGCCGTAGTCGCCGACGATGACGGCGGCGGCGTTCTTGATTTTCGCACTCAACGCAGCGAGCAACTGGCGGGTCTGTTTCTCGTCCAAGGCGTCGCGGGTTTCGCGGTCAATGCGGACGACCTGCTGCCGGTGAGCGACGATGCGTGTCTTGACGCTCGTGTGGCGCGCGGCGCATTTCACGAGGCCGGTGCAGCCGATGTGCTGCGCGGTGAGAAGTTCTTGCAGGCCACGCGCGGCGTCATCCCTGCCGGTCGCGCCGAAAAGTTCCGTGGGCACGGCGAGGGCGGCGAGGTTGCGGGAGACATTCGCCGCGCCGCCGGGCATGAAGCTCTCGCTTTGAAAATCCACGACCGGCACGGGCGCTTCCGGCGAGATGCGCGAGACGCCGCCCAAAATAAACTGGTCAAGCATCACATCGCCGACGACGAGCACGCGGGTCTTGGTGGCGGCGGCGAGAATCTGCCGGACGCGGGCCACTGAAAGTTTTTTCGAGTTCATGTCATTTAGCCACAGATGAAACACAGATTGAACACAGATGAAAACTTATTTTATCCGCAGATGGCGCAGATTTCCGCAGATAAAATATGCCGCTACTAATCTGCGGGTTTCTGCGAAATCTGCGGATGCTTTATCTGTGTTTCATCTGTGAAAATCTGTGGCTCAATCCAAAAATCCAGTCAACGGACTCGTGGCGCTGGCACTGGCGCTTTGCGCAGCTAGACCGGATTCAAACGCGCCGCGCCCGGCTTCCACGGCCATCTTGAACGCCACGGCCATCCTGTTCGGGTCGCTGGCGATGGCGATGGCGGTGTTGATGAGCACGGCGGCGGCGCCCATTTCCATGGCTTCCGCCGCGTGGCTCGGTGCGCCGAGGCCGGCGTCCACGATGACGGGCACGGTGGCTTGCTCGATGATGATGCGGATCTGCTCGCGGGTCTGGATGCCACGGTTCGAGCCGATGGGCGAGCCGAGTGGCATGACGGTGGCGCAGCCGACGTCTTGCAATCGCTTCGCCAGAACCGGATCGGCGTTGATGTAGGGCAGCACGGTGAATCCTTCTTTCACGAGGATTTCCGCAGCCTTGAAAGTTTCTATCGGGTCGGGCAGGAGGTAGCGCGGGTCGGGATGGATTTCGAGTTTCACCCATTGGGGCAGACCGGCGGCGGCGGCGAGGCGGGCGAGGCGGACGGCTTCCTCGGCGTTCATCGCGCCGCTGGTGTTGGGGAGGAGGAGATATTTTTTAGGGTCAATAAATTCGAGGATGTTGGCGAACGGATCGCGCTTGCCGGAGAGGTCGGCGCGGCGGAGGGCGACGGTGACGATTTCCGTGCCGCTGGCGGCGAGGGCGTCGCGCATGGCTTCGGGCGCGGGGAATTTTCCCGTGCCGAGCACGAGGCGTGATTGAAAGGTGCGACCGGCGATGACGAGCGGTTGATTGACCAAAAACATCGGCGGCAATGTAGTCAGCGCGGCGCGAACTGTCGAGCCGCGACGACTCAACGGGTGTGACTGGAAGTGCCCCGCAGCGGAGGCTCGCCCCGAGTTGGAGTTCAAGCTTTAGCTTGTTCCCGTCACACCCGACACCGCCGCGACACGCTAAAGCGTGAACTCCAACAATCTCTGGGCGGCAGTTTCAATCGCACCCCGACTCAACTCGAAACTTGAAACTCGAAACGCGAAACCCGAGACTCCCGCCATGTTCCGGCCCTGCATTGACCTGCGTGAAGGCAAAGTCGTCCAGATTGTCGGCGGCACGTTGAGCGACGACGCCGCCGCTGTGCGCACGAACTTTGTCTCTGCGCGCCCCGCATCATGGTTCGCGGATCTCTACCGGCGCGATGGCCTCACCGGCGGCCATGTCATCATGCTCGGCGCGGGCAACGAAGCTCCGGCGCGCGAGGCGCTCGCGGCGTATCCGGGAGGCTTGCAGATTGGCGGCGGCATCAATGCGGCGAACGCGCGCGACTGGCTCGATGCCGGCGCGTCGCACATCATCGTCACGAGCTGGGTGTTCCGCGACGGCAAGCTGGATGAGGCGCGATTGGCAGAGCTGGTGAAAATCGTCGGCAAGGAAAAGCTGGTGCTGGACTTGAGCTGTCGGAAAAGAGTCCAAAGCCCAAAGCCCAAAGTCCAAGGTCAACCAGCGTCGTCCGCCGACTTTGGACGTGGGACTTTGGACTTTGGACCATCTTATTTCGTCGTGACCGACCGCTGGCAGAAATTCACCGAGCTGAAAATCTCGGCGGAAGTTTTGCAAACGCTGGCGAAGTCGTGCGCGGAATTTCTCATTCACGCGGTGGCTGTGGAGGGCTTGTGCCGGGGCATTGACCGCGAACTTGTGGAGCTGCTGGGCCGCTGGACGCCGATTCCGACGACCTACGCCGGCGGTGCGAATTCACTGGCAGACTTGGAGGCCGTCACGACTCTGGGGCAAGGCAAGGTGGACCTGACCATCGGCTCGGCGTTGGATATTTTCGGCGGCAGCGGTGTGCGCTACGCGGAGGCGGTGGCGTTCAACCGCCAGTGAGTTCCCTGGAGATTCCGCTCCAGAATCCAGGTCAGATTTCGTTGCTGACCGGCACAGACTTATCCGGCTATTGGCAAACCCAGGGTGTTGGTGTTTGGCCGCCGGTGTCGAGCGGGTGCGGCGGGCCAGTCTTGAGCCAGAGGATTTACACGCGCGGTCAGGGATGGGCTGGCAGACTCGCCGGCTTCAACCGGTAGATGCGGTAATGGCCGGGGCGATCCGCGAGGACGGGATAATTCGCATCGAGAAACTCCTTCAACTCCGGTTGCGCGGCGAAGTCGCCAAGTTCGGTGATGATGAAATACTCGGGGTCCATGGGCTGGAAGCCGCGCGCGAAGCGTTGCGCCGCAGTGATGGGCGGCAGGCGGCGCACGTCGCGCTCAAACCGGAACAGGTTCGACTCCGGCCAGTCTTTGCCGGAAAGGCGGCCGAAATAGCTCAAGCACATCGGGCCGTCCACGCAAAGCAACACCGTGCGGTGGCTGTGCTGCACGAGTTCGCCAATCTCCACAGCATCGGCGCGCATCTGTTCATAGCCGTAATAGCCGGGCCGCACGAAGCGGAAGACTTTTTCGCTCAAGCCGACAAGCCCGAGTCCGGCCTTGAGCCGTTCCTTCACCACCTTGTCGGTGTGTTTGAGATTCATCTGCCATGTGACGAACACGCCACCCGCCAGCAGCACGCCGCCGAGCGTCAAGGACACCACCAGCGGCCACGCGGAAATCCGCCATTGCGCGACGAACCGGTTCGCGGCGGCGAGGGTGATGGGTCCAAGCGCGAGCGCGACGATGGGGATGAGTTGCAGGCTGTAGTAATCGTGCGTGTGGATGTGGTAGTTGAAGACCAGCCCATAGGCGAAGTAGCCGCCGAACATAGACGCAACTAGTACCCGCGCCGGGCCACGCGTGAAAAACCAAATTCCGCCCAGTCCCGCCATGAACGGCAGCAGTCCCGCCGTGCGTCCGATCATCCGCGCCCAGCTCGTCCAATAGTGCAGGTGGGCGTAGAGTTGCGGCACAAAGCTCATGGTCGCCTGGTCTTGCAGTTTGGCGACGTGCCAGATTCCCCAGCCGTAATAGCTCACCGCCGGCAACATGCTCACGGCGGTAAAGATGATACTTTCTCTGCTCAACAGCGTCGCCTTCAGCCCGCGGTGCCAGAGCGACAGCCCGCCGAACACGGCGAACACGGCGAAGAGTCCCGTGGGCTTGATGAGAAATGTCACAGCGGCGAGCGCGGCGGCGAGCCAGAATGTTTTCCGTGAGGGCGCGGTGAAATGGTTGAACACCGTCGTGATGGTGAAGAGTTGCAGCATCACCATGAGCGGCTCCGGCTGGAACGCCCGGCTGCCCACGATGCCGTAGGGCAGAAACAGCATCACGGCGAGCGTGACCAGCGCGGGGGCTTCGCCCGCGATGCGACGGGCCAGCCGCCAGATGAGTCCCGCCGCGACGAGCCAGTAAGCCACTGATAACACGCGCGCGAACCAGAGTTTTTCGCCGCCGAGCAGGAAGTAGCCGCCGACGGAGATGAATTCCACCACCGGCGGTTCGAGGACGCCGTCCTGAAAATGCTTGTTGTCCGCGCTCTCGTGCGCCCAGTCCGCGCGGCCCTGCGCCTCCTCATAGAACGCCCGGGCGATGCTGGCGCAGCGGTATTGCCGGAACGGATGGAAATCATCCGGCGGCTCGCCGATGTGGTAAAGCCGGATGGCGGCTGCGACCGCGAACAAAAACAGCACCAACAGGCGGAGTTTGCCGGAGACCGGCGCGACGGAGGAGTTGCCCATAAAATATTATGGCGACTTTGGATGACGCGGCCGGTTGGTGAAAATTTCACTGCGCACGCGCATCATGTCCTTGATGGTGGCGAAGATGTTTTTCCAAGAGGTTGCCGAGGAGTGGCCGAAATCGCGCGGATAGGTGCTGATGCCCACCTCGCCGATGGCGTAGCCCTTGAGCATGGCCTTGAGAGTGATCTCCGCACCGACAAACGGGCTGGTGGCCGTCACCTGCACATGGTCAATCACCTCGCAGCGCACGAGCTTGAGGCCGCAGCTGATGTCGCGGAACGGCGAGCGGAAGAGGAAACGCAGCACGATGTTGTAGAGCGCCGAGACAAATAGCCGCCAGTTGCTATAAATCTTTTCGTAACGGAACGTGATGAGCATGTCGTAGCGGTGCAGCAGCGTCGCCATGTGTTCCAGTTCATTCACGTCATACTGGTCGTCGCCATCGGTGAAGCAGATCCACTGGTAACGGCGAGAGTGGTTGAAACCGGACTGCAAGGCCGCGCCATAACCGAGATTGCGCGGGTGGTGGATGACGGAAACTTTCGGGTATTCGCGCGCCAGTTGGTCGGCGATCTCGCCGGACTTGTCCGGGCTGCCGTCGTTCACGATCACGACCTCGTAATCGGACGCCACCTTGGCCAGCACGGCCAGGGATTTTTCGGTGACGCGCCGGACCGTTCCCTCGTCGTTATAGACGGGGTAGAACAGCAAAATGCTCGGTTTCTCTTTGGGCATATCAGCCATGTGTTGCAAATGGATTGGGAAATATGGACAACCGGTGAAAGCCTTGTCAAAGCTTCATTCGCTTGAAAACGAAGCGGGGCAGCAGGCGGATGACGAGCATGATGACCGCCCATCGGCCCGGCACATACGCGACCTCGCGACGGGCTTCCAGCGCGCGAAGGATTTTTTCCGCCGCCACATCCGCGCTCACCATAAACGGCGTGCGCGCCACCCCGGCATTCATCGGCGTATCCACCGGGCCGAGCTTGATCGTCTGAACGAACAGCCCGCGCGCGTGCCAGCGGGCACGCAACCCTTCGAGATAGGCGTTCAGTCCCGCCTTGGTCGCGCCATAGATGAAGTTGGACGAGCGTCCGCGGTCGCCGGCCACCGACGTGATGCAACTGATGAACGCGCCGCCTTCCGCCGCCGCCAGCAACGGCGCGAGGCGATTCAACACCGACACGATGCCGGTGAAGTTCGCATCAATCATCTCGCGTGAAAGCTTCCAATCCGCCTCGGCGAGACTCTGTTCGTGCATCGCGCCGCAAGCGACAAAGCAGCCGGCGAACGGCCCTCGCGCCAGCGCCGCTCGCACAAAACCATCGTGCGTGTCAAACGCGGCGGCGTCGAATTCCACACACGCGATGCCGGTCTGGCCCGCGCGGATTTCCAGATCACGAGCGACAAGCTGCACGCGTTCGAGACTGCGCGCCGCCAGCACGGGCGTGTAGCCACGCCGCAACGCCGCACGGCAGAACGCCTGCGCCACGCCGGACGTGGCTCCGAGCACGAGGATTTTTTTCATAGTTGTAGCCGCTGCGATAGCCGCGACTGGAAACGGCGCGCGGGGTTGAATTTCTCCACCACAGCCCGCCAGCGCGGCAGTTCGGGATACATCGCGCGAAACGTGTCCGCCTTCAGCCGGGCGTCTTTGGACAGATAGATTTTGCCGCCGTGCCGCAGGACGATCTTGTCCAGCTCGTCTAGCACCGGGAAAAGTTCAGGACCACGAATGCCGAAATCCATCGCCAGCGTCCAGCCCGGCATCGCGAACGGCAGCGTCACCGCGTCATCGCCGATGCGCTTGAACACGGAGAGAAACGACCCCAACCCCGCGCGCGCAATGCGCTCCAGCAACTCACGCCCGCCCGCCGCCGCCGTGGCCAGCGGCAGGGCGCACTGGTATTCCACAAAGCCGCGCCCGCCATAGAAACGATTCCAGCCCGCGACGCGGTCCAGCGGAAAAAACCAGGGCTCGAAGCGCACGAGTTGCCGCGCCTCGCGGCCCGGAAAGCGGTGTGCGTAGGCAAAGTTGAAAAGCCGGTTCGTCGCGTTGTTCAAAATCCAGCCGGGAAATTTCGCGGGCGCTGTGACCGGCGGCGACCAGTCGTTGCGCAACGGTTGGGCCGCAGCACGGCCGGCGAGATCGGAAAGCTTCGCGTGGTTGCCGGCCATGACGATGCCGCGCCCGAAATTTTTTCCACGCGCGAGGCTGTCAATCCACACCACGGAATACTCGAACTGCTTTTCAAGTTCGAGCGAGGTGGCCATCGCGGTATCGAGGTCGGGGACTTTGACAAACCGGGCGTCAATCCACGCGGTCTCGATTTTTTTCAGCCGCAATGTCGCTTGGGTGATAATGCCGGTGAGTCCGTAGCCGCCGACGGTCGCAAAGAAAAGTTCCGCGTGCTGCGCCCGGCTGCAGTCGAAGCCGCCGCTCTCGGTCTGCACTCGCAACGACTCGACAAATTGCACGATGGCTCCGGCGGCGTGATGGTTCTTGCCGTGGATATTGCTCGCCAGCACCCCGCCCAACGACACCAGCCTCGTGCCGGGCGTGACCGGCAAAAACCACCCCGTCGGAACGATCACATCAATGATTTCTCCCAGCGTCACCCCGGCCTGCGCCGTCAACAAACCTTGCTCGCGGTCGAACGCGAGGAACTTGTTTTGCCAGCGGGTGGCGACCACGAGCGATCCCACCGGGGCCAGACTCGCATCACCGTAGCTACGGCCCATGCCGCGGGCGATCAAATGCGGAAAGCCTCCGAAGTCTCGCCAGTCCGCCGCCGCATCCACCGGCTCGGCGCAATGACACGATGCCTGCGGGTAATTGCCCCACCCGGAAAGGAGCAGTGTTTTTGAATTGTTGGATGCGGTGGACAAGGTCATTGCTTCCGGTAATCGCCGCGGCTGAAATATTTCTCCAACCAGATGTAGCAGCAGATGAAAAAGTAGCGGCTGCCCATCTCCTTAATCTTCAGTTTGGCCTCGCCAGTGCGGCGGTTTTTCCAGGTGATGGGCATCGTCGTCCAGGTGAAGCCGCGCACGATGGCCTTGAGCGGCAGCTCGACGGTGATGTTGAAATGCGGCGCGATGAGAGGGCGGCAGCCGTCAATAACATCGCGGCGATATGCCTTGAACGCATTCGTCGTGTCATTGAGTTGG
>JANMJO010000208.1:0-8849 GCA_031371425.1 Verrucomicrobiales bacterium
GTTTTATCGGGCAAACGATCCAAACACCGTCAAAGACGGGCGCTGGCAGCCGTGGAACCCGACGAACACGGTGGTGTTGAAGGAAAAGCGCCATCCAGTGCCCATGTTTGCCAAAGAAGTTGATTTGGTGATTCCTGTTCAGGATATTCCCATCGGATTTGATTTGGAGAAGGGGGATTGGGTTGTTCCCTACGGAAAGGGAACAAAGAAAGATATTTATTTTCGATACACAAACAGTTTTACCAGTCCCCTCAATTTCTCGAAAAAATTAGAAATCACATTCAGCAACGTTAATGATGGTATTCAACTATTGCCGGTTGATAGTTCAAGCGAGTTGCGGTCTGTACATGAAGCGCCGGAAGATGGTTATGAGCATACATTTCTTCTAGAGCGAGAGCGCACCGACTATAAAGTAATCAAGGGGGAGAACTTTCGGGAAAATCGTTACTTAATATTTAGGGGACGATCGGTGACAGACAAAAACGGACGATTACTACACGCCGAATATGGCAAAATATATGGTCCTATTGATTATGGCGAAGGAAACGAACCGGTTATTCGTTTCACCTACTATTTCAACCCTGACGGAACGCGGAATCTGGAGTTTGATCCGGGGCGGAACTTGTATTTGATGGCCGCCGCCTTGAAGATAGAAAAATTCAAGAAAGAAGCCCGTGCCAAAGGGCAGAACTGGTCGGCTGAAGACTATGACACCCTCAGTCGCATGGAGAAATCGAAGATGGATTTGAAACAATCTCTCGGGGGACCTCCACCATGAGGACCGCTTCGCCAAAGACCAAGCCGCCGGTGGCAACGGAGTCTATCAACCGTAAGTAACGGCGAGGTGTGAAATGAAAAAATGGATTCAAATCAGCGGCGCGGTGCTTGTTTGCTGTCTTTGGACATCCTTGCTTGTGGCGGCCACGACAGACGAAATCAAGCAAGCCATTTCTAAAGGCGCTGAAGGAAAAATCACCTTGCGGGTGGTTGACACGAAGGGTGATCCCGTAGTTGGCGCACAGGTAGGTGTGGGATTTTTCAATCAAAACATGAAAGGCGATGGGGAAGGTGTTTCGGGCAAAACTGATCTTGATGGGTTATTCATGGCCACTGGAGAACCGACCGGTGACATGAGTTATGGAATCGCAAAAGAGGGATATTACAGGACCGAGGGGAGTTACTGGTTTTATCGGGCAAACGATCCAAACACCGTCAAAGACGGGCACTGGGAGCCGTGGAACCCGACGAACACGGTGGTGCTAAAGGAAAAACGCAATCCGGTGCCGATGTTTGCCACACAACTCAAAGTTTTGGTGCCGGTTTGGAATAAGCCCGTCGGTTTTGATCTGGGAAAGGCGGACTTGGTTGCCCCCTATGGCAAAGGAGTCGTTCCAGACGTGTATCTGACCTATAGCGCTTCACAACAAGATGTATTTAACTATAGCAATCAAATCGTTTTTACCTTTAGCAACCGGCTGGATGGGTTCTGCCGCCTGCCAAAAGACGAATGGAGTGAATTTAAATCAGCGTATGAAGCGCCGACCAATGGTTATCAAAATGAATTGGTTCTTTGTAAAAGCCACACAACATTCAAGGTATTGCAAAAAAAAGAACTAAGTGATTCGGAATATTTGGTTTTTCGAGTGAGAACGGTTGTTGACGCACAAGGAAACATCGTCAACGCACAATATGGCAAGCTTGATGGTGGACTTGGGCAGCACAAATTAGAATTTGGCCGGTTTGATACTGATGGCAAGAGTGGCGGGTTTATATGTTCTTATTACTTCAACCCCGACGGCACGCGGAACTTGGAGTTTGATCCCAAGAAAAACCTGTTCAAAAACCTGAAGCCCTTGGAGTAAGTCACCGCCCCTTGACCAGTTGGTCTTGTGGCCTTGCCTCGATTTGGAGGACAAATATTGCGTCTTTGAAATTGCATGAACCGCTACAGCAGCATCCTAGTTCTTTGTATATCCACCGTGCTGACGGAGGCGGCTACAAATACCGTTCCCACAAACTCAAGTCCTCGCCCGGCCACTCTAAAAGGTGTCAGTCAATGGTATTGACACATTTTTGAAGGTGGGCGCATGATGCCGACATGGCGCGCAAGCTTCGCGTGGAATATCCCGGTGCTCTCTATCATGTGATGAACCGGGGCGATCATCGGGAGGCGATTTTCCGGGATGACAACGACCGGGGTTGCTTTCGCGACACGCTCGCGGAGTGTTGCCGCACCTGACACACCTGCTGTATCATCACAAACAGGCTGCCAACTCTGACACAACGCAACCTCAACTCTGGCAGCAAACATGACAATACCATTGACTGACACCTTTTCGACCAACCGATTCAAAAATGAAAAAACTGCTTAACTTTGCCGGCAACATTTCCATTCTGCTCTGCGCCGCCGGCGTTCTCCACGCCGCCGAGCCGGCTAAAACTGTATTCAACGTCCGCGACTTCGGCGCGGTGGGCGACGGTGTCCAGCTCGACAGCCCCGCGATTGACCGCGCGATTGACGCCGCTGCGAAAGCCGGTGGCGGCACGGTGCTGCTCACGGCGGGAACTTATTTGAGCGGCTCGATTCATTTGCAGAGCAACATCCATCTGCTGATTGATGCCGGGGCGACGATTCTCGGTGCGCCGCAACATTTGAACGCCTACGACGAGACCGAGCCGTTTCCCAGCGGCGCGTTTCAGGACGGCGGGCATTGCTATTTCCACAACAGCCTTATCTGGGGCGAGAACCTGACGAATGTTTTCATCAGCGGCCACGGCACGATCAACGGCGGCGGGCTGGAGCGGGGTTCGGAAATTCTCGACGTGATGTGCGGCTTTGAACACTTCGGCACGCCGAACACGAATGTCTTCAAACCGGTTCGCATCGGCAACAAATCTATCGCGCTCAAGCTCTGCCGCAACGTCGTCATCCGCGACATCACGATTTTTCACGGCGGACATTTCGCCATCCTCGCGACCGGCTGCGACAACCTGACGATTGACGGCGTGACGATTGATACCAACCGCGACGGCATAGACATTGACTGCTGCCGCAACACCATCGTGAGCAACTGCCGCGTGAACTCGCCCGTGGACGACGGCATCTGCCCCAAGAGCACGCTCGCGCTGGGTGAGCCGCGCCTCACGGAAAACCTCACCATCGTCAACTGCCAGGTCTCCGGCTTTCTCGAAGGCACGTTGTTGGACGGCACCTTGAAGCCCGCGAAAAATGGTGTGGGCCGCATCAAGTTCGGCACCGAATCCAGTGGCGGTTTCCGCAACTGCACGGTGGCGAACTGCACATTCCGCAGTTGCCGTGGCCTGGCGCTCGAAGAAGTGGACGGCGGCATTTTGGAAAACATCACCGTCAACAATCTCTCGATGACGGACGTGGGCGAGTATGCGATTTATTTGACGACCGGCAAACGCAACCGCGCGCCCAACGTGACGACGCGCAGCCGGATGAAAAATATTTTGATCTCCAACGTCATCGCCGATGGCGTGGGCAAGATGAGCGGCATTCAAATCATGGGTCTGCCCGAACAGCCCATCGAAGGTGTGCGTTTGGAAAATATTCGCCTCACCAGCAACGGTGGCGGCACGGCGAAAGACGCGGGCAGCGTCCCGAAAGAATTGGGCAACGGTTATCCCGAACCCAGCCGGATCGGTACGCTGCCCGCCTACGGCATTTACGCCCGCCACGTCAAAGATTTGGAACTGGCGAACATCCACCTGAATTTTTCCAAGGAAGATTTGCGCCCGGCGGCGGGGTTTGCGGATGTGCAAGGGCTGGAGATTGACAACTTGAAACCGCAAGTCGCCACCGGCGTGCGCGCCGCCGAGTTTGCCGAGGATGTGCGCGGGGTGGTGATCCGCAACTCACCGGCGATTCAGAAGTAACGGCAGCAGTGAAAAGGTGGCGCAGGCTCGCACTTTTGCCGAGGAAAACCGTGTTACGAAGTTGACCATTAAAACCGAGGAACAAAATGAATTTAACCTTGAATGAAGCGAGGACTGACCCCTTTATAAAGATCCAAGTGTAAATCATGGGGACATGGTTAAAGTAGTCCGTGGTTGGGCAAATCAACGCGGAATTCCCTACACACAATGAAATTATACAAAACAGTAATTATTCGCCGCGAAGGCTGTCCTGAACACCTCTACAAGACAATTCTTGAGATGTCTCCCAATTCGATGCTGCCGTATGGCGACATTGAAGTTGTGGCAAAACCCGAGGAAAACGAGAAAGCGGAATTGGTGGAACGAATCGTTAGCTACTGTCAGGCTAATAATCTTCCGTGGTCATCGGCTCTTGGTGGAGGGCGACCCGGAACATACGCCTACGAAATATTTCGGAAGTATGAGTTGCAAGATTTGACGAGTGCCAAGTTATTAAACTTGTCCCGTGGCAACCTGATTCAGCTGAAGTCGGAGCGTGATGAGCAAGGGCGGTTACTGATGGATGCAAGCAAAGCGCGGGCAGGGCGTAAAATTGGCCGGATTGAGCCAAACTGGATTATCATTCCGGAATCTGTCCGAAAAATCATTGCTGCTGGAAATTTTAAGGGCTTGGAATATGGCGAAGTAGCTCTGAGGGGAACATCCGCACGAGCTTCCACCGAACCTTTCTGGGAACTAAAGAGTTCGTTGACTCTGCCGAAGATGGCGAACACGGATCGGTTTGTCAGCGTCAATTCAGTTCCGTTCGATGGAGATTACACGAAAATGGTGTGGATCAACGATCCACCCTATCGTTCGGGTGAAATACACTATCGGGAAAGAGATTTGAAAGCACTGGGCGAGTTTGATGTGGCGCGGACGTTGGAGAAATATGAGGAGCCGCATCCAGCTTTGGTAGTGTCCCAGCGGTTTTACCAGCACTGCCTGAAAAACAAGATTCCCCTGGCCGTCGAGCCAGTGCGGATTGATACCGAGTGAGGTCGCATGAACTGTGTCCGCATTCTTTCGATAACACCATGAATCGCCACACCTGCCGGTTCAAATTTCGCAGTCAGTAAAAACTAAACGCCGCGCTTGAAACATCGCGGATCAACCACACAAGACAGCCACCCCTCAACCAAACCAATCGAAAAGGTGTCAGTCAATGGTATTGGCACATTTTTGAAGGTGGGCGCATGATGCCGACATGGCGCGCAAGCTTCCGGGAGGAGTTGCTGGCGGAAAAAATACCCATGCCTCATGCATTCACTTCCTGTTCACCAAATCGAGGCAAGGCCACAGTCTCCCGTTGAATTCTGAAGGCTTGCCCCTCTGCCAAACGCGGTTAAATTGCGCTCATGAAAATGTTCCAGACCGGCTTCGTCCTGCTCTTGCTTTCCCTGTCCGCCGCCATCGCGCAGGTGACGGTGGAGGTGGTGCCGGCGCAGGCGCAGTTTCTGCCGGACGAGTCGCTTTTTGTGAAGGTGCGTGTCTCGAATCTTTCCGGCAAGACGCTGGCGCTGGGCGCGGATCAGGAGTGGTTGAAGCTTTCTGTGGAATCCCGGGAAGGCTTTGTCGTTTCCAAGTCGGGCGAGGTGCCGGTGCAGGGCGAGTTCACTCTGGATTCCTCCAAGGTGGCGGTCAAGCGGCTGGATCTCGCGCCGTGTTTCAGCTTGTTGCGGCCGGGGTGTTACACGGTGACGGCGACGGTGCGCGTGCCGGGCTGGGTGCAGGAATTCAGCAGCCCGCCCGTGGCGTTCGACATCATTCAGGGGACGAAGTTGTGGGAGCAGGAATTCGGCGTGCCTTCCACGAACGCCGTCGCTGGCGAGCCGGAGGTGCGCAAGTATGTGCTGCAACAGGCGAATTATCTCAAGCAACTCCAGCTTTACGTGCGCGTCTCGGATGGCGCGGGGGCGAAGACTTTCAGGGTGTGTTCAATCGGGAGGATGGTTTCGTTCAGTCAGCCGGAGACGCAGTTGGATAAGTTCAGCCGTCTCCATGTGCTGTGGCAGACGGGCGCGAGGGCCTTCGCCTACCGCATCGTGAATCCGGATGGCGAAGTCATCGGGCAGCAGACTTACGACTACACCGCCACGCGGCCCAAGCTGCGGCTGAATGAGGACGGCAAGATTATCGTGAGCGGCGGCGCACAGCGGTTGACGCGTGATGACCTGCCGGCAAGCGCTCCGTTGCCGGCGAAACCCTAATCACTCCCTCAAGTCTTTGGCCGACTGGATGCGGGTCTGGATGGCTTTGACGATGGGCATGGCGCGGCCGATGGCGTTGGATTCCATCTGGCCGAAGAAGGATTCCATGGTCAGCTCCACCGCGCCGAGCATCTCACCATTGCGGTCGCGCAGGGGCATCACCACCGTGACGTTCTCGGTGCCCTTGGCGTAGTAGATGGACTCGCGCGTGAAGACATTCTGGTGCACCTCCGCGCCGGGCTGGCCGATATCCGCCTCGTTCTTGCTGCCGAAAACAACCATCGTGCTGGCGTCGCCCTCCTTTTTCGGTGCGATGATTTTCAGCCCGCGCAGGCGCGAGTAGGTGGCGAGCATTTCGCCGATGACTTTTTGCGCGCGGGGTTCTCTGGGCGTGTAGGTCACCTGCGTGTCGGCGAAATAGCTCACGGAATCCGACTTGGTCCAGAGGCCGACCTTGCCGCGCATGAAGGAATTGTCGTTGAGCGGCGGCATCAACGCCTTGCCATCGAGCCAGCAGGTAATCTGGTTGCCCTCGCATTGCACCTTCAGCTCGTGCCATTCGTTTTTAGTGATGACCACCTCCGGGCCGATGGGCGCGCTGCGAATGCCGCCGACGAATTTGTAGAAGCGCAGGTTGTTGTTCAGCGCGTTGGCGCGGATGACGTAGAAATTTTTCTCGTCCTGGATGCGGAACGCCACGCCCGCCATCTGCTCCACCGCGCCACTGACGATCTTGAACCGCGTGGTCAACGTGAAATCGCCGAAGGTTTCCTCGTTGAAAACCAGCATGGGGAAATGCTCATCCGCCGCGTCCTGCGCGAGCTGTGCGATGACCGGGCGCTTGGTGTAATTGGCGGCGTTGGGCGTGAGCGCCTGGAACTGCGAGGGCGCGCTATCCAGCAGCACCTGCCAGTTACCCGGCTTGCCTTCACCCGCAACGAGGCTGAGGAAACCCACCGGCGGCTGGCCCACCGTGGAATCTTTCAAGTCGAATTTGCGTTCCGCCGCCAGCGCGGAAAAAGTCAGGGCGAGCGTGATCAGTCCAAGGAGATATGTTCGCATGCGCGCGAGTGTAGCAAACGAAAGAGGGGCGACAAGCGTTTGTGCCTGACGGAAGTGCTAATCTTAATCCTAATCCTAATCGTAATCGGAACGATGCAGACCGTGTCCGCAGATGGCGCAGATTCCCGCAGATTTTCAAGGGGATGGAAACGGATTTTTTCAAAACACAAAACAACTCACTGTTCCGTGTGCCTTCACAATAATCCAGAGGCCGAGTTCGTTTTACTCTTATCTGCGTCCATCTGCGCCATCTGCGGATTCCTGACGCATGGCTTCGGCTTAATCCGTCAGCCGGAGATTACGATTATGATTACGATTAAGATTGGGATCGGGATTACAACAGATTCGCCGCGATCTCCGCCAGCTCGCTGCGCTCGCCCTTTTGCAGTTCGATGTGCGCCGCAATCGGTACTTCCTTAAACTTGCTGACGATGTAGTTGAAGCCGTTGGACGACGAATCAATGTAGGGGTTATCAATCTGATACGGGTCGCCGGTGAAGATGATCTTCGTGCCGGTGCCGACGCGCGTGACGATGGTCTTGGCTTCGAGCGGCGTGAGGTTCTGCGCCTCGTCAATGATCATGAATTGGTTCGCGATGCTGCGGCCCCGGATGTAGCTCAACGCCTCCACCACGATGCTGCCGCTGCGCATCAGGTCGGCGCTGCGGCGGTGGTCGTGGCCCATGTTCAGGTCGCTCAACATCTCCAGCGCGTCATGAATCGGCTGCATCCACGGCGCCAGTTTCTCATCGAGCGAGCCGGGCAGGAAGCCGAGTTCCTTGCCCATGGAAATGGTCGGGCGCGCGACGACGAGCCGGCGGAATTCGCGGTCCAGCACCGTGCGCTTCAACCCGGCGGCCATGGCGATCAAGGTCTTTCCCGTGCCCGCCTTGCCCATGAGCGTGACGAGCTTGATGCGGTCGTCGAGCAGCGCGTCCAAGGCGTAATGCTGCTCGCGGTTACGCGGCTTGATGCCCCACACGCCCTCGCGGTTGTCAATGATGGGAACGAGCTTCGTGCCGGTGGCGTCCACCTTGGTGAGCGCGGTGCGCTTGGGGTTCGACTCCTCGGAGAGCGTGCAATACTCGTTGGGATAATATTTCTTGCCGCCGTTGAGTTCGAGTTCGCCGTTGGCGCGGAAGGCCGCCATCTTTTCCGCGCTCACGGTGAGGTCCACCGTGCCGGTGTAAAGGTCGCGGATGAACACGCGGTCGGTCTCGTAATCTTCCGCCGCGAGGCCGAGCGCGTCGGCCTTGATGCGGAGGTTGATGTCTTTGCTGACGAGAATGGTGGCGTTCTTAGGCTGCGCCTTCTGGATGCTGGCGGCGAGCGCGAGGATGCGGTTATCCACCGTGTGACTTTTGAAGCCGGGCGCGGACTCGCCGTTCTTGTGGAAGGCGATTTTGAGTTTGCCGCCGTTGGGCAGTTTCACACCCGCGCTCAAACTGCCGGTGCCGCGGAAGCCGTCGAGCATGCGCGAAACGGTGCGGGCGTTCTGGCCGAGTTCGGAGGACTCGCGCTTGAAGCGGTCAATCTCCTCAATCACCTCGATGGGGATGAGGACGCTGTTGTCGGTGAAGCTGAGGATTGAGTCGGGGTCGTGGAGGAGGACGTTGGTGTCGAGTATGTAGTTTTTCA
>JANMJO010000237.1:0-3176 GCA_031371425.1 Verrucomicrobiales bacterium
GCGGACCCCCGCGACAAGCGCCCCCCGGGGGCGCCAGTGGGCCCTAGTTGGCGGGGGCGCGGCAGCGCGCCGTTGTGTCCGGGTGGGATTGTTGGGGGGCCCCGGGGGTCCCGCCGCTACGCAGGTTTGGTTGAGGGCAGCGCGCATGATTAGTTTCCGGCTTTCACGCGAAGCACGGTGAAGGAGTTGCCGGGGAAGCCGTGCCGGATGACGCCGCCGGAGATTTTCAGGGTCGTGGTCTTGGGCGCGACTTTCTCCGGTTGCTCCAGTGAATTTTCATCGGTCGGTTTTTCCGAGGTCAGCTCGATGGCGTTGACCTCTTTGCCAAGATTTTTTGCGCCGGACACTGTGACTTCGGTTTCTGTGACGACGGCGGAGGTGTTGACGACCTTGATGATGAGGTCGCCGGTCTGCACATCGCGGGCGGAGCTGGCGTAAATGCCGCGCGTGGTGGCGAGGGAATCCTTGATGTCGTGAATGACCTTGCCGTCGAGTGTGCATTTGACGGCGGCGGCGCGGACCTCGACTTTAATGGCATACCAGCGGCCTGTCTCGATCTTGATTTTCTTGGGGTCGCGGGTCTCGCCAAGTTCGATGCCGCTCTGGGTGTTGCCCCAGCCGCCGATGTTCCACCAGTTGCGGTCGGCGTCGCCGGCGAGGTGGAACATGATGAGGAAGCCTTCGGCTCCGCCGAGTTTGCGGGCGTTGAGTTCGATGGTGTAGTCGGTCCAGGACTTGTCGCCGACGATGGCGCGTATGTTTTCTTTTTCAGAGGTCTGCTGTAACGCGCCGTCTTTCACGCTCCAGTTGCCGCCGATTTTTTTCCATGCAGCGGAATCCTTGCTGAAGTCGGACGCGAACAAAACCTTGCCGTCGGGCGCGGTGACTTTGATGTCTTTGTATTCGGCGCTGGTGTTCCAGTTGCCGACGCCGATGCAGCCGGCGGGAGGATTTTCCTCGACCACGCTGGCCTCAACTTTCGTGGGGAGATAGATGTCGCCCCGGTTTTCGGCGAAGAGTTTCTGGACGTAATAGCTGGGCAGGCCGAACCATTTGGCGCTGTCGAAGTTGATCAGGTTCACGGGCCACGCGCGGTGGTTGAGGTTGACGAAGAGGGGGGCGTAGCTGGCCATGCTGACGATGTCGGAGTTGCGTTCGAGGCCGGTCATGAAGGCGGCTTCGCCGATGGCGCCGCGGAGGTTGCCTTTGCCGGTGTTGCGGGTGACGGCGTATTCGCCGACGAATATCTTGGGGCCGTTGCGGTCGTATTTGTCGAAGTAGTCGGCGTGCGCCATGAACCACTCGGGCGAGTTGTAGAAGTGTTCGTCCACGATGTCGGCGCGGGGTTCTTTGGGATAGCCGCCCTGCCAGTGGTTGGCGATGAACTGGATTTGCGGATACTTGGCGTGGATGGCGCGTTGCATGAGCGCCCAGCGTTCGGCGTAGGCCGCGCCGCCGTTCTCGTTGCCGATCTCCAGATACTTCAAGTCGAACGGCGCGGGGTGGCCGGCCTTGGCGCGCAGGCCGCCCCAGTAGGAGGTGACGGGGCCGTTGGCGTATTCGACGGCGTCGAGCGCGTCCTGCACCCACTGCCCCATCTGGCTCATGGGGACAACTTCCTTATGGCTCATGCCGCAGTTGATGTCGAATAGCGGTTCGGCGCGGAGGTCTTCGCACATGACGAGGTATTCGTGGAAGCCGAGGCCGTGGGTGGCGTTGTATTTCCAGATGTTCCAGAGCGGCGTGCGGGCGTCAATGTCGCCGATGGTTTTCTTCCATTGATACATCTTGTCCATCGTGTCGCCTTCGACCCAGCAGCCGCCGGGGAAGCGCAGGAAGGTGGGCTTCAGCGCGGTGATGGACTCGGCGAGGTCGGGACGCAGGCCGTGGTTCATCCATGACTTTTCCGGCAGCAGCGAAACCATATCGAGGAACAACGTGCCATTGCCGGATGCGGCGAGGACGAGTTTCGCCTTCGGGTCGGAATCGGACGCGGTGAGTGCGAGCGTCTGATAACCCCATTTGTCGGCGAAGGCCTTGAGTTCACCGGAGGCGAGTTCCTTGCCGGACGCGCTGATGATCTTCGCAGTGATTGGCGCGTGGAAACCATCGGTTACGCGGCCGGCAAGCTTGAGGTGATAGGTGTCTCCCTTGACGATGTTCATGCCCCAGTAGCCACCGTTCTCGAGGGTGAAGTCGCCTCCGGCGCGGACGCGGAGCGATTTGCGGTTGAGCGGATTGAGCGGCGTGACGGCGGGCTTGGCGTCGTAATCAGCGTGGGCAATGGCCGAGGAACTCTTGCCGTCGGCGCTGGCAAACTTCCAGTTCTCGGGCGTCTCGGCGTCCTCGAAGGATCGGTTCTGCACGAGTTCGGGATAGATGCCGCCGTCAGCAGAGAGGTTGATGTCCTCGAAGAAAATCCCCCAGAGGGTGGGCGCGATCTTGTGGCCGGGCGCGGCAGCATCCACGGAAATTTTCGCGGCGGAAGCGGCGAAGGAGTTGATCGAAGCCAGCGCGAGAGCGACGGCAGCGAGTGATTTGATTCGGTGATGGTTCATGATTTTTTTGCGCACGCAGTCCCGCGCGGATGCGTGGCCTGTATGAATTGCTCGAACTCTAAATACCGAAATCCGCTCCACTGCACAACTAGCCAAAACGGGTGAGTCGGTCCGAAGCGCGAGACGTCCCGGCTCGCAGCAGCTCGTTAACACGGTGACGCAAGAATACTTCGGGGCGGCTCCGGCATTCGTGGCCGCTGCGAGCCGGGGACGTCTCGCGCTCCGGGGGTGAGAAACTGCGGGGCGAAACGCGGAGGCGCAAAGACCGCAGAGAAGCGCAGAGTGAAACGGGTCAAAGACAACACACCGCTCGGTGATCACATCCTAAAAAGCAATTCTCTGCGCCTCTCCGCGTTCTCTATGTCTCCGCGGTTCTTCGCTGTTTTCGGTGGAGCCGATTTGCAGAATGAACTCTACTCTGGAACGGTCGTGCGACCAGCCCTCACCCCACCCCTCTCCCATCGGATGGGAGAGGGAGAGCTTGCGAACGCTTTCGGGAACTCGGATGCGCTGAACGCAGAACACGCGCCGGGACTGTTCAACGAATTGGCAACTGCTGTGTTCATCCAACCGGCATCCGCAGCCCAGCAAACGTCCGCCCGCTGTCCCCCTCTCCCA
>JANMJO010000239.1:0-9084 GCA_031371425.1 Verrucomicrobiales bacterium
CGACGTGGTGCGGGCCGTGCGTTGCGGAGATTCCGCATGTGAAGGAAGCCTACGAAAAATATCACGCGAAAGGTTTTGAGGTCATCGGCATCAGCTTCGAAGGGGAAAACGGGCAGGAGAAGCTCAACAAGTTCACGAAGGGAAAGGGGATGCCGTGGCCGCAGTATTACGACGGCAAGAATTGGCAGAACGCATTCGGCCAGCGGTTCAGCATCCGCAGCATCCCGACCATGTGGCTCTTTGACAAGCAGGGAAATCTCGCGGATGTGGAAGCGCGCGATGAGCTCGCGGACAAGGTCGCCAAATTGCTCGAAGCGAAGTAACCCGTCACAATTTCATCAGAGCCGGCGGCCTTCGGGTCGCCGGCTTTTTTGTTTTGGCCGCCAGCGGCGCGGTATCTTTGTATGCGTATCCGAATCACGGGATGACAAGCTCCGTCTTGCCCGTTGACGCCGGCGCAGCGCAAAACGCGACATCGCAAAACGCAAAATGGCAGTCGTCCAATTCGTTTCGATGTGACAAGCTTTGCCTCATCAAACAACAACTCTCTCGAAAGATTCACACCTAAAATCCATTGCGATACAAAAGCCGGTTCTTGATTCAACACCACACGCTATGAGCACTCCCCAAACATCGAAACCATTCTCCCGCCGTCAATTTCTCGCCACCACCGCGCTGGCGCTCGCTGCGCCGAGCATCTTGGCCGGTTGCGCCACGGCGGGAAAGCGGCGCAAGCCGGCGAACGAGCGGATCACCATCGGAGTCGTGGGTTGGGGCATGATGGGGCCGACTAACACGAATGCCTTCCTCGCCATACCGGATTGCCAGGTGGTCGCAGCCTGTGACCTGGACACGAATCATCTCGGCGCGGCGGTTAAAACCGTCAACGACTATTACGCGAACAAGGATTGCGTGGCCTATCACGACTACCGCGAAATGCTGGCGCGCAAAGATATTGACGCCGTGATGCTCGCGGTGCCGGACAACTGGCACGCGCTGATGGCCACCGAGGCGGCGCGGCAGGGCAAGGATATCTATGGCGAGAAGCCGCTGGCCCGAACCATCGCCGAACAGCAGGCGATCGTTCGCGCCGTGCAAAAGCACAAGGTGATTTGGCAGACGGGTTCATGGCAGCGGTCGGTGAACAATTTTCACAAGGCGGCGGAGATTGTGCGGAATGGACTTATCGGCAAAGTCACGCATGTCGAGGTGGGTTTGCCGGGTGGACACACCGATTTCGCCGGCACGGGTGCGTTCATGACTCCTTCCGAGCCGCCGACGGAACTGGATTACGAACGGTGGATTGGTCCCGCCCACATGGAGCCCTACATCAAGGGGCGCATCCACAAGAACTGGCGCTGGAACTACAACATCGGTGGCGGCCAATTGCTCGACTGGATCGGGCATCACTGCGACATCGCGCATTGGGGTCTTGGGTTTGACCTTGCCGGGCCGTCGGAAATCGAGGGTCACGGAGAATTCCCGGCGGCGGATGCAGTGTGGAATACTTGTACCAAGTATCGCATCAAGTTGCAGTATCCCGACGCCGTCACCATGACCATCTCCGGCGGATACGATGACTTCAAGGACGGGACGAAGTGGATCGGCACTGACGGTTGGGTCTGGGTGGATCGCGGCGAATTCGAGGCTTCCAATCCCGAATGGAAGCGCTGGAAAAACCTCCCGGAAGCGCTGCGCAAGATTCCCCTCATCAAATCCTCCAGCCATCACGAGAACTTTATCGAATCTGTGAAATCCCGCCGGCCGACGATTACGCCGGTTGAGGTGGCGCATCACTCCGCGATACCGGGTCATCTGGGACTGATCTCAATGTTGGTGGGACGTAAAATCAAATGGGACACGCGCTCCGAAAAAATTATTGGCGATGCCGAAGCCAGCAAGCTGCTCTCGCGCGGATACCGTCACCCGTGGAAACTGGCCTGAACAACTACAGCAACAAGCCACGCCACTCATGGAAGCCAGCAATAAATCCGCCGGAGCAATGATCGCCGCCTATTTCCGAGACTTCCGGGTGCTCAAGGAAACGCGGCAGGAATATTGGGGCATCCAGATCATCAACTTTCTCGATTGCGCCTTTTACTTCGCGATGCTGACGATCGCCACGGTTTTCTTGTCGGAAGACCTGGGATTGAGCGACAAGCAGGCCGGTTACACCACCGCCATCTTCACATCGGCCACGACGTTGATGCTGCTGTTCTCGGGTTTGTGCACCGATTGGCTGGGGATAAAAAAGTCGCTGCATATTTCGATGTCGGCCATGTTGGTGCTGCGTCTTGGCATGGTGGTGGTCGGGCTAGTGCCTGCACTCCCGCATCGTGGGATACTGGCCGCCGTGCTGTTCCTGTTGATGGCGCCGTTCATGGCGGGCATCCAGACGGTTTTCCAGTCGGCCTGCCAACGGTTCACCACGTCGCGTTCGCGCAGCGCGGGGTTCAATCTCTGGTATTTGTTCATGAACCTGGGGGGTGTCGTCGCCGGATTCATGATTGATGTCATCCGCCTGAAACTGCACCTCCCCAACGTCCACGTTTTCACCATGGGCGCGCTCACCGCGCTGCTCAGCCTGATCGCGGGCGTCATGTTCGTCCGCCGGGAAGAACAGCTCACCAGTCCGGATGAAGCACCGGATGACCGGGCCAAGCCCGCAGTCGCAAGCCCGCGCAAGCCGCCGCTGCAACTCTTCCGCGAGGTAATCCGCGAACCTGCGCTGTGGCGCTTGATGGTGCTCATGGCACTGATCCTCGGCGTCCGCGCGGTCTTTGCGTATTTGTATCTGCTCATGCCCAAGTATTGGCTGCGCACCATCGGCCCTGACGCCGCCATCGGCGTGTTGAATACGATCAATCCGATCGGGATCGTGATCGGGCTGATCCTGTTCATCCCGCTCACAAACAAATTCAAAGTGTTCGACCTGCTCATCTTTGGTGCGATGATTTCCGCCTTCGCACTGTTTCCCATGGCGTTGCCGTGGCGGATCTACGGCCTTGATATCGCCCACGCGCACTACCTGATGGCGATTCTCTGCATGGTGATCGTGACCTTTGGTGAAGTGATCTGGTCGCCCAAGTTGAACGAATACACCGCCGCGATCGCGCCCAAGGGACAAGAGGGCACTTATCTGGGGCTGTCGCTCATCCCTTGGTTTCTAGCGAAGACGGTGGTGAGCCTGCTCTCTGGACACATGCTGGCGAAGTGGTCGCCGGAAACGGTGGCCATCAACGGCGTCAACGTGCCGCTACAACAGGCCATGATTAACAACCAGGTGACCTACTGGCAAAGTCCGTCTGCGATGTGGCTCATCTTGGGCGCTTACGCGGTGGTCGGATGCATCTTCGCCATGCTGGCGCGGAGCTGGCTCACGCGGGGATCGCATCTGCAGACCGAAACTCGCGGCTGACGTTTCCGTCACGCAATTTTCCGCAGCTTGGTGACGCGACCGACCTCAACCCATTCGACCACGAAAATATTTCCCTCGGAGTCAAACGTCGCGCTGTGCGGCGCGACAAACTGGCCGGGTATGAAATGGTCGCGCGTCAGCTCACGCACACCGTTGTAGCCCGGCCCCGCGCCGAGGTGCGCGACAAGTTGGTTGTTTTCATCGAACAGCGTGACGCGAGATTTCAAGTCCGGAATCACCATCAGCTTTCCGTGCGTGTGAAAATGGCATGGCTCAAGGACGTTTTCAGTGACGAAGTTGATGTGCTCCCCAGCGAGCGTGAAGTTTTGCAAGCGGTTGTTGCTGCGGTCGGCCACCACGAGCACCGGCTTCTTGCCCCGCGCATCCACCATCAAGCCGTGCGGACAACTCGTTTGGCCCGGCTCTTTGCCGCTGCCCCCAAAAGTCCGGATATATTTCGCGTCGCGGTCATATTGGTGGATGAAACTTTTACCGTAGCCGTCGGCCACAAAGAAATCCCCGTTCGGCGCGATGGCGACATTCGTCGGATTGAATTCGTCCGGCTTCGTGTAGCCATTGCACTGTTCCGGGGCGAACTTACGCCACAATTGTTTTCCATCGAGCGTGGTCTTGGCGAACAAATGCCGCCTCGGATCGCACAAGTAGAAAAATTCTTCGCTGCCCTCGCGGCTCAGATGCAGGCCGTGCGCGCCGCCTTTGTATTCCTTGCCCCACGAGCGGATGAATTTTCCGTCCGCGTCAAAGACCACAACCGCATCGTCAATCGTCGCGCCCTTGCCGACGGTGTGCTTGATATGGATGTGGCCCTGCGCGTCCACGGCAACGCCGTGGGTGTTGCCATAGACGTGACCGGCGGGCAGTTCGCTCCAGTCGTGGATGACTTCGTATTGATGCTCGCCCGCGCCGACCACCGGCAAACGCGCGCCCGTCCTATCGTCCGCAATGATATACGGTGCTGCCGCGACAAAAGCAGCGGCAGCGGCGGTGCGCTTGATGAATTCACGGCGGTTCGAATTGGAATTTTTCATATACGGTTGTGTGTTTTTGTTAACGGCGAGACATTATTAAGCAATCAATCCATCAACCACGTTCGCGGGCAAGACGCCCGTGAGCCGCTGGTCAAGTCCTTGAGAACGATAGGTGAATTTTGAGTGGTCGAAGCCGAGCAGCTTCAGCGTGGTCGCGTGAAAATCATGAACGTGAACCGGGTCTTTGATGATGTTGTAGGAAAAATCATCCGTCTCACCGTGAATCACGCCGGGCTTTGCACCGCCGCCCGCCATCCACATCGTGTAGCAGCGCGGATGATGGTCGCGCCCGTAATTATCCTTCGTGAGTTGCCCCTGCGAATAAATCGTGCGCCCAAATTCGCCGCCCCACACCACGAGCGTGTCGTCGAGCATCCCGCGCTGTTTCAAATCCTGGATCAAACCGTAGCACGCCTGGTCCACGTCCTTGCACTGGTCGGGCAGCCGGCCGCCGACATTCGAGTGCGTGTCCCAGTTGTTGTGGTAAATCTGCACGAAGCGCACGCCGCGCTCCACGAGCCGCCGCGCCAGCAGCGTCGTGTTCGCAAATGTGCCGGGCTTTTTCGCCTCGTCGCCGTAGAGCGCGTAGGTCGCCTCCGATTCGTGCGAGAGGTCGGACAGTTCCGGCACGCTGGACTGCATCCGAAACGCCAGTTCGTATTGCTGCAGCCGCGTGTGCGTTTCGGGATCGCCGACGGTTTTGAAATTAATTTCGTTAAGCGCCTTCAATCCATCGAGTGTCTTGCGCCGAACGGCGGCGTCCACGCCGGCGGGATTGTTGATGAACAAGATTGGGTCGCCCGCCGTGCGGAGGGAAACCCCCGCGTGCTCGCCCGGCAGATAGCCCGCCGACCACAGCCGCGCGCCGATGGCCTGCAACTGCTCGTTGTTCGTGGACTTCGCCAGCAGCACCACGAACGTCGGCAGATTTTCATTCATCGAGCCGAGGCCGTAGGAAAGCCACGAGCCGAGGCACGGCTTGCCGGTGACTTGGTTGCCCGTCTGCATGAAGGTGATCGCCGGCTCGTGATTGATGGCGTCCGTGTTCATCGAGCGGATGAAGCACAGGTCGTCCACCATCTTCGCCGTCCACGGCAGCAGCTCGGAAACCCACATCCCATTTTTGCCGTGTTGCGCGAACTTGTATTTGGAAGGTGCGATGGGCAACCGCTTCTGCCCGCTCGTCATCGTCGTGATGCGCTGGCCCATGCGGATCGAGTCCGGCAAATCCTTGTCAAACATCTCGCTGAGCTTCGGCTTGTAGTCGAACAAATCCATCTGCGGCGGGCCGCCGACCATGTGCAGATAAATCACGCGTTTGGCCTTCGCTGGGAAATTCCGCCCGAGGGTGCGCAGCATTTTTTCCGCGTCTCCGGCGGCAGCGGCCTTTTTGTCGTCGGCGAAAAGCAGGTTCGGCGCGAGCGACGCCAGCGCCGCCGTGCCGAGCAGGCTTGCGCCGCGCTTGAAGAACTGCCGCCGCGTTTCGTAGCGGACGTAATCTTGCAGCAGCGGATGGGTTTTGAATTCGTGGCTCATAATTTATTTGTTCAAAACTTCGTCTAGATTCATCAGTTCATTCGCAACCATCGTGTAAGCGGCAAGCGTGGGCACATCGAACTTCGCGTCCGGCTTCGAGTCGCCGATGGCCAGCAATTCCGCCGCTGCTTTCGGTTCGGCCTGGTAGTGGGCGAGCAAATCACTCGCGTTCGCCGCGATGATTTTCTTTTCCGTCGCCGTGAGTTTTCGCGCCAGCAGCCGTTCCGCCATGAAATCCAGCCGGTCGGTCTTGTTCGCCAAACTTTCCTGCGCCAGATGCCGGGCGGCTTCGACGAACTGCGGGTCGTTGAGCGTCACGAGCGCCTGCAACGGCGTGTCCGTGCGCTCGCGGCGCACGGTGCAAAGTTCGCGTGACGGCGCATTAAAGATTTCCATCGAGGCCGGCGGCGACTGCCGTTTCCAGAACGTATAGAGACTGCGCCGATACAGGTTTTCGCCCGTGTCCTGCACATATTTCCGCGTGTTCCCTTCCGGCAGACCCACCGTGTCCCAGATGCCCGGCGGCTGATACGGGCGCGTGCTCGCCCCGCCGATTTTTTCCACGAGCAGTCCGCTCACCGATAGTGCGTAGTCGCGGATCATCTCCGCGTCCATGCGGAAACGCGGCCCGCGCGCCAGCAGCCGGTTCTCCGGGTCGCGCTCAATCTTTTTCGGCGATGCCACCGCCGACTGCCGATAGGTCGCGGACATGACCATCAATTTGAAAATCTGTTTCACGTCCCAGTTGTGCTCGCGGAAATCCACCGCCAGCCAGTCGAGCAGCTCCGGATGCGACGGCTGTTCGCCCGCCACGCCGAAGTCGCCCGCCGTTTTAACAAGGCCGACGCCAAACAACTCCTGCCAGCAGCGGTTCACCGTGACGCGAGCCGTGAGTGAATTTTCCGGGCGCAGCAGCCACTGCGCGAAACCGAGCCGGTTGCGCGGTGCATCAGCGGGCATCGGCGGCAGAAAGCCGGGCGTGTTGGCGGTCACCTTGTCGCGCCGCTGGTCGTAAGCGCCCCGGAACAGCACGTAAGCCTCCGGCGCGTTGGTGCGCTCGTGCATCACATACGCCACCGTCCCACGCATGCGGATTTGCGCCTCCTCTTTTTTCAGGCCGTCGAGCGCCGCGAGAAGTCCCAGATAAACACCATCCGGCTTGTTCAGCCAGAGCGAAAAAAGTTCTTCCGTCTGATTGGTCGTGCGCTCCGGCTTGACCGCGAGCCAGTGCATACGCGGCAGGACCATCAACTCCTTCACCTCCGCCGGCTTGAGTTCGCGCGCGAAGATTTTCAAATCCTGCAACCCCGCGTGTGCCACCACCGAACCCGTGTCGCGCTGGCCCAGCTTGAACGGAGCGTCGGTGCGAACGGAATCTTTCAGCGAGTTGTTCGGCACAGTCACTTCCTGCACCTCGCCGTTAATATAGATTTTAACGCCGGTGTCTTTGGATGAGCCATCGTAAGTGACCGCCACATGATTCCAGCGGTCTTCAGTCAGGTCTTTTTTGGCGATGACTTTCAGCGTGTTGTCCGGCCAGTCGTGAACCAGATGCACGGCTGGCCGGCCACCATCGAGGAACAAATCCCAGCCGCGATATTTCGAGTCCTTGTCCGCCATGCGCGCAAACAACGCGCCGGTGACGGTGTCCTGCATATACACCCAGACCGCGTAGCTGAAGGCGTTGGTGCGTTCAAAATCCCCCACGTCCGCAAACGCCGGCGCGTTCGAGCCGCTGCTGGTGTAGGCCTTTTCGGCAATCGCGCCATCCTGCCAATTCGTGTTCGCACCGAGTGCGGCCAGTTGATTCGAGCCGCCTGATTCAAAGTGAAGTTGTTCGCCAGCGCCTTCATCCAGCGGCGCGGCGAAAACCAGTTTCGCCAACGTCGGCTCGCTGAAAACGACCGGAGGTGACGGCTGCGCCAGCCAGTTCGTGAAATCGCCTCGCGCCGAGGTTTTCAGCGTCGTGATTTTTTGTTCGGCAGCAGAAAGTTCATCGCCAATTTTTTCCCAACGCGCGGCGTCCTTCGCTTTTGGGATGACCATTACCGGCGGCGTGGCCTTGGTATTGCCGTCCATCGCTTTCTGCGTGGTGTTGTTGAAAAATGCGGAGAGCGCGTAAAAATCCCTCTGTGTGGTCGGATCGTATTTGTGGTCGTGGCAGACCGCGCAGCCGGTCGTGAGGCCGAGCCAGGTCTGTGAGGTTGTTTCCGTGCGATCGCGCGTATAAGTCACCAGCACTTCGTCATCAATCGAACCGCCCTCATTCGATGTGACGTTGCAACGGTTGAAGCCGCTGCCGATTTTTTGGTCGCGCGTCGCGTTCGGCAGCAAATCGCCCGCGAGATTTTCGATGGTGAATTGATCGAACGGCATGTTCGCGTTGAAGGCGTTGATGACCCAGTCGCGATACGTCCACATCTCGCGGAAATTGTCGAAGTGAACGCCATGCGTGTCGCCATAGCGGGCTACATCCAGCCAGTAGCGGGCGCGGTGCTCGCCCCATTGCGGCGACGCGATCAGATGGTCCACCAACCGTTCGTAGGCGTCCGGCGACGGGTCGTTCACGAACACCTCGACAGCTTCCGGCGTTGGCGGCAGGCCGGTCAAATCCAGCGACACGCGGCGGATCAGCGTGCGCTTGTCTGTTTCAGAATTGGGTTTCAGTTTTTCCGACTCCAACCGAGCGAGAATGAAATCATCAATCGGATTATTGACCCACTTTTGATTCTTCACCTTCGGCAGCGGCGCTTTCACTGGCGGGACGAACGCCCAATGCGGCTCGTATTTCGCGCCGGACTTGATCCATTTTTTCAGCAGCTCCATTTGCGCCGGCTTCAAGACCTTGTTCACCTTGGCGGGCGGCATCTGGTCATCGTCTGTGGCGAAAACCCGGCGAATCACTTCACTTTTATCCGGCTGGCCGGGTATGATTGCCACCATGCCGTCATCGAGCTTGTTCGTGGTGGCTTCAAAATAATCCAGCCGCAGCCCGGCCTTGCGCGTCGCCGAATCCGTGCCGTGGCACGGAAAACAATTCTCCGATAGAATCGGGCGGATATCGCGATTGTAAGTCAGCGC
>JANMJO010000246.1:0-3251 GCA_031371425.1 Verrucomicrobiales bacterium
CGCGCTGAAAAAAGCCGGGCAGAAGGGGCTGGTCGTTTACATCGGCGCGGGCGATCCGCATCTCGAAGCCACGCGCGAACTCGCGCTGGCGTTCGACGCGGCGGGCGTGGCGGTGCTGGAGCTGGGCGTGCCGTTCAGCGACCCGCTGGCGGACGGGCTGGTGAACCAGCTCGCGGCGCAGCGTGGTCTCGAATCCGGCACGACGACGCCGAAGTTGCTGGCGACGGTGGCGGCGATCCGCAAGGACTCGCAGATTCCCATTGTGCTCTACATTTATTTCAACCTGATTCACAGGATTGGGCTGGAGCAATTCATCCGCGCGGCGGCGGCTGCGGGTGTGGATGGGTTGCTGGTTCTCGATCTGCCGCCGGAGGAGTCGGAGGATTACGAGTCGCTGATGCGGGCGGCGGGGTTGTGCAATATTTATCTCATCGCGCCGACGACGCCGGAGGTGCGGATGGAGTTGATCGCGAAGCGCGCGACGGGTTTTATTTATTACGTCTCGCGCGAGGGTGTGACGGGGATGCAGTCGCAGGTGGCGGACACAATCGGGGCGATGACGGCGAAGATTCGCGCGCACACGGCGCTGCCGATTGCGATCGGGTTCGGTGTCTCCACGCCGGAACAGGCGCGGACGGTGGCGAGCTATGGCGAGGCGGTGGTGGTGGGCAGCGCGATTGTGAATCAGATCGCGGCGCACGGGAAATCTCCGGAGTTGGTGGCGCGGGTGGGCGAATTTGTGGCGGCGTTGGCGTTGGCGGTGAGGGGGCAAAGCTAGAGCAGTTTCAAAACTTCTGTAGCCGCTGCCGTTGTCATGCGTCGTTCCCCCTCACCCTAACCCTCTCCCTCGGGGAGAGGGGACAGCCGTGGGGGCTTTCGGTTTATGAGAGCGACTTTCACCCATCCAGCCGTGGGTTTTCGCGGGCGGCGGGAGAACGGTTCTCCCTCTCCGCAAGGTTGAGGGAAAGAAACTGTTCGCATTGCTGCCGGCAGACAAACACCCACAGTTCTACTTAAACCCGAACTCCGAAATGGGAATAGGAGCGCCTGCTTCCTAGCGGGCGAGTTCAGGCGTCCCGCCTGAGTCTTCAACACACCAATCAAAAAAATTGGGGCGGGGGAAATTTTGAGGACGAGATTTTCGGCGCGACGCCGAAAATCACCCGCCGGAGGCGGGTGCTACCAAAAACTTACCCGCGCGTTTGGTTTCAACTTCGGGAATCGGGCTTAAACCGATCCAAATGCACGGGCTTACTTTTTCTCCGGCAGCTGGCTTTTCATGAGCAGGGTGATGGATTTCACGGCGAGTTCTATCGGCAGGATGGGTTTGGTGATGATGTCGTCGCCGTGTGCGAGGATTTCGGCGTGTTGTTCTTTGAACTCGGTGGCGCTGGTGACGAAGATGACGGGGGTTTTCGCATACTGCGGGAGGGCGCGGAGCTTGTGGTAGAGCTCAAGGCCATCCATGCCGGGCATCAGGTAATCCAGCAGGAAGAGGTCGTAGGTGTTCTTGGTGGACAGGTCGAGGGCGTCGGCGGAGCTGGCGGTGCTGGTGGGTTTGACGTTGGCGCGGCTGAGGGCATGGACGAGGGCGCGGTTGGAGAGGGGTTCGTCATCCACGACGAGGACGGCGAGGAGGCTGGTGGGGGTGAGGGGTTCTTCTTCGGCGTGGGCGGCGCGGTCAAAGAGTTCGCCAAGAAATTCCACGGCGGTTTCGATGGTCTGGATGGTGGAGGAGTTGATGTGGTTGGGCCGATCCTGGAGTTCGAAGAGGAGAGCTTCGAGCGCGGCGGCGAGGTGGGCGAGGCGGTGGCAGCGGGCGAGGCTGGCGAGGTCGGCGAAGAAATGGATTTTGCGGTGGAGGTCTTTCAAGCGGATGAGGCGGAACTGCGGTTCGTTGGGGTGGGCGAAGGCGGCGCAGAGTTCGTGGATGGCGGCGAGTGTTTTGTGTTCGCTTTGGAGGAACTCACGGTGGGCGCGGTTTTCCTGGCTGTCGTTCGCAGGCTCATTGGTCTTGGGTAGGGTGAAGGAGCGGGCGAGGTCGGGGTCGTTTGCCAGTTTGTCCGCGGGCTTGGAAGCTGCGGGTGCGGGTGCGGGTGCGGGCGCGGCGAGCGGTGCGGGGTTTTCCACCACGCCGCTGCCTTCGAGGAGGGTTTTGACGACGCTGATGAGCTGGGCGGGGGTGCAACTGGATTTCAGGAGGGAGGCGTCTGCGCCGGTCTTGGCGGCGGCGAGCGCGACTTCGGTCATGTAGGCGTTGGAGAAGATGACGACCTTGGTGTGCTTGGTGGCGGGGTTGGTGCGGATGAATTTGAGGACGTCTGCGCCGTTGAACTTGGGCAGCATCAGGTCGAGGATGACGAGGTCGGGTTTGGCGACGGGGATTTCCTTCATCGCGGCGAGGCCGTCTGGGGCGACCAGGACATCAAAGCCTTCGCGGAAGAATTTCTTGCGGTAGATTTCGACGACCACGGTGTCATCTTCGACGATTAAAATCTTTTTCATAACGCTGTTCCGCCGGTGTCTGGCTGGTGGATGCGGTGACGGCAGAATACGGGTGCGGGCTGATTTGGCAAGGTGGATTCAGGCAGAAATCCGCGGCGAACGCCTCCGGTTTTTTGGCTAGAAAAAGGGGTTCTTCGCTGTTTCCGGTGGAGCCAAACCGCCCTCACCCCTAACCCCTCTCCCATCCGACCCGCCTAGCTCGCGCTCCGGCGCGGCGGGTGGGAGAGGGGTGGGGTGTGGGCTGGTCGCACGACCGTTCCAGAGTGGAGTTCATTCTGCAAATCGGCTCCACCGAAAACAGCGAAGAACCGAAAAAGGTAGCGTTGGTGGCCTGCGCTTTTGCCTGCAACGCCTGATTTCACTCCTCCACCGGCACGACGAGGTTGAGCCTGATGATGCAATTCAACTCGCCTAGGCTGGGATTTTCACGCCGGGCCTCTGTTCTTGCGGCGGGGCTTCGGCGGTTTGGGTAGCTTCTTGAGGTCGGCCACGGCTTTCTCAAAATTCAAGTCCACGCGGCGGGGCTGTGAGTCCATCAGTGCGCGATACCGGTCATATTCCAATTCGGCTTTCAGCTTCGCCTGCTCGGCGGTGATCTTGCCCGTGTGGTCCAGCAGCTCGTGCGCGGAGAGTTTCAGAAAGTCATCCAGCTTGGTGATCCAGTCCCGCATGGTCATCACCCGGCGCTGGAGCGCCCGCAGTTCGGCGAACTCGATGTAGGCATTGACGATCCGGTTGAGCGTGCC
>JANMJO010000276.1:0-13893 GCA_031371425.1 Verrucomicrobiales bacterium
GATCCCGAACCCGATACGCAAAGTCCTTTCTTCGATGCGCGCGCACCGCGTCCGCGCCCTGCTCATGGGCGGACAGGCGTGCGTGTTCTACGGCGCGGCCGAGTTTAGCCGCGACACCGACCTCGCCATCGTCGCCGACGCGGTCAACCTCGCGCGGCTGCGTCAGGCGCTGGCCGAACTGCGAGCCGTCCCTATCGCCGTGCCGCCGTTTGCTGTGACATTTCTCCGGCGCGGTCACGCCATTCACTTTCGGTGTCAACATCCCGAAGCGTTGCGGATGCGCGTGGATGTGATGTCCAAGATGCGCGGTGTAGATGCCTTTGCCAAACTCTGGCGGCGGCGCACGACCATCGAACTGCCGGACGGAACGAAGTGCGATTTGCTTTCGCTACCCGACCTCGTGCAGGCCAAGAAAACTCAGCGCGACAAGGACTGGCCGATGATCCGGAGGCTTGTTGAGGCGCATTATTTTCAGAACAACACCAAGCCGAATCCGGCGCAGATTCGTTTCTGGCTTTTGGAACTTCGCACCCCGGAACTGCTCGTGGAACTCGTGCGGCGCTTTCCGACGCTTTGCCGCCGCCGTGTTTCGGCCCGGCCATTGCTCGCACTTGCTGCGCTGGGCGACCTGCGGCGATTGGAGCAGGCGTTGGCGACCGAAGAATCCGCTGAACGCGCTCGCGACCGGGAATATTGGTCTCCGTTGCGTGCAGAGCTGGAGAAACTACGGCACGCCCGATGAAAATCACAGCAGTCAGGGGACAAGTTTAATCCGAACTCCGAAATGGAAACCAAACGCGCGGGTAAGTTTTTGGTAGCACCCGCCTCCGGCGGGTGATTTTCGGCGTCACGCCGAAAATCTCGTCCACAAAATTTCCCCTGCCTCCAAAATTTTGGTTGGTATGTTGAAAGTTCAGGTGGGATGCGTGCGCTCCCATTCCTATTTCGGAAGTCCGGGTTTAACACGCGCTGGCGGCGTGATTTTTCATTGGCCGGATTTCTGCGCGAGTTCCGCGATCTCTCTTTCAAGCTGTTGGCGCGCGTTCCCATTTTCCGGCGGCATCGCGTCGTGCAGTTGCCGGAGGTGCTGGAGGGCGGCGGCGATGTTGCCCTCCTCTTGCTCCAGCCGCGCGAGGGGGACGAGGATCTGCCGTTTCGCGGGCAGGTCGGGTTCGCCGGTGCGGGCTTCCTGCACCGCCAGTTTGCGGGCGGCGATCTGGAAGAGTGTCCGCGCACGGGCGTTGTCCTGGTAGTTGTCGCGATACAGCCGACCAAGTTCGCAGAGGATTTCAACGCTGTCGGGATTGGCGCGCTGGCCTTCGCGCAGGAAGGCTTCGGCGTCGTGCGGGCGTTTCATCTGGCCGCGCAACCAGAAGGCGGCCACGGTGTAGGTCTCCACGCGTTGCGGGTCGAGTTCGGCGGCGATGCGCAACCAGGGCAGCATCTCGTCCACTCCCGCGCCGGTCAGCTCGGTGTGCGAGGTGTTGAAGAACTGCCGCCCGAACGCCTCGATGCAGTCGCGCGGCGGCTTGAGGTATTCATGCTCATGCTCGTCGTGGCCGCCGGGCGCGTCCGAACCGGCTTGCTCGGCGATGTGGACTTCGTTAGTGCGGCCTTGGTCGAAGATGGAGGGGTAATAGCCGCTGTGGAAATACACATCCGCCTTCACGAAGAAATGGTCGGCGAACATCCGCCGCGCATCGCCCATGACGATGTTCAACAGGCTGCCGGACTTTGCGCGGGACTGATTCCATATCACGGCGCGCGGCTGCAGCCACGTTGCTAGCGTGACGCCGGCGGTCAAGAGCAGGGCCAGGATGTAGCCGGGGGAACTCATGCAGATTCGCAAGTTGACCATCTTTGCGAGAGAATGTTGCGTTCCCCCTCACCCCGGCCCTCTCCCTCAGGGAGAGGGAACAGGTTGCGGATGCTCGTCGTTCTTCGGGCGGGCGTCTCGCAAATCCAGCGGCAGATTTTCGAGCGAGACGGGAAATGATTCCCCCTCTCCACAAGGGAGAGGGCTGGGGTGAGGGGGAGGAAAATGTCCGAAACAATCATCGCGCCCATGATTTTGAATGTTAAGTATTCAAGGCCTTGCGGCGGAACGCCACCCACGCCGCGAACAGAAAAAACGCCGCGTAAATCAGCGCGTAAACCGTGGCCGCCGCCACCGCCCACCACGCGATCAAGCCCTGGTCGTGCACGATGAGGTCGCGCACGTCGAACCATTCCAGATGCGGGATGAGAAAGTAGATCGTGTAGGTGACAGACCGCAACGGCTCGGCTTGTTCCAGCGCAACCTGATTCAGATGACCGCCGAGCAGCAGGATGCCGATGACCACGATGATTAGGATGGTGGCGTTGGAAGATGGCGCGGCGAAGACGACCGAGCCTAGCACCGCCATGGCGATGACCACGCCGAGGAACATCCACTGCAGCCACGCCGCTTGAAAATAATTCAGCACCGGCCACGCGTGTTCGCGCGAGCCGCTCACCACACCGAGGAACAGATAGAACGCGACGAGCGCCAGCCCGGTGGCGAGCCAGCAGCCGAGGAATTTGCCCGCGATGACCTGCCCGCGCGTGACGGGCTTGGCGAGGAGCGGGAAGATGGTGCGCTGCTCGCGTTCGTTCGGGATTTGCCGCGCCGCCGTCGTCACCGCGATGACCAGCGCGGAAATCCAGATGAGCAGCAGGCAAAGCTCCTTGAGGTAACGGACGATCTTGTCGTCGTTGAAGAAATTTGCCGCGCCCGCCACAAGGATGATGAGCGCGCTCAACACGAACAGCACATAGAAATCCTTGCGCCGGTAAAGTTCCTTGACCGTGACGTTGGCGATGGCGAAGACGGAGTTCATGGATGGAAGGCAAAAGGAAAAGGGCAAAGGGCAAAAAGCGAAACCGCCACGGACAGGCCGGGGTTTTTGCCTTTTGCCTTTTTACTTTTTACTTTCATTAGTAGCCGATGATTTTCAGGAACGCCTGTTCGAGCGGGGCGTTGTATTTTTGCGTGAGGTCGCTCACGCGGCCTTCGGCTTTCAATTCGCCGCCGGCCAAAATCGCCACGCGATCGCAAACAGTTTCCACCTCGCCGAGTTCGTGCGACGAGAAGAACACCGTCTTGCCCTCGTTCTTCAGCCGCAAAATAATTTGGCGCACCTGCATCCGGCCAATCGGATCAAGCCCGCTCGTCGGCTCGTCGAGGATGAGCAGGTCGGGATTGTTGATGAGCGCCTGCGCGAGGCCGACGCGCTGCTGCATGCCTTTCGAGTAGGTCTTGATCTGGCGTTTCCGCGCGTGATCTAGCTCAACCAGCTTCAAGACGGCGTCAATGCGCGTTTCGATTTCGCTTTTTGGAATCCCGAAAATCTTCGCGTAGAACCGGAGAATTTCCTCCGCCGTGAGAAACTTGTAGTAATAGGTCAGCTCCGGCAGATAGCCGATGCGCTGGCGGGCGATGGGCTGGCGCACGTCCACGCCGAAGAGTTGCGCCGTGCCGCTCGTGGCATTCACGAAACCGAGCAGGACATTCATCGTCGTGGTTTTGCCCGCGCCGTTCGGGCCGAGGAATCCGAAGACCTCGCCCGCGTTCACAGAAAGATTGAGCCCGGCGAGCGCGACCTTCGGCACAGCACCACCAAATTCCACGCGCAGATTTTCAATTTTTACAATCGCATCCATTCGGCTTTCAGGATGGCAGTCTAAAACCCGCCGGCTACTTGGCGAGCGAATTTTCAGCCGGCGCGGACGGCGTCACAGTTGGAGTTCACGCTTTAGCGTGTCCGGCGGGGGAACAAGCTGAAGCTTGAACTCCAACATGATTTTCCGGCGTGACCGCGCGGAAACTTCCCGCCATATTCCCAGAGTGACGACAACCGAAGCCATCCGCTTGCTCGAAAAATTCCGCGCCGGGGCCGCCACCCGCGACCACGTCCTGCGCGCGTTCCAAGCCGCGCCCACCGCCGACCTCGGCTTCGCGCAGGTGGACACCCACCGCGCGCTCCGCAAAGGTTTTCCCGAAGTCATCTTCGGCGCGGGCAAGACGCCCGAGCAGGTCGCCAAGATTGCCGCCAAGCTCGTCGCCCACGAGCAGCGCGTGCTCGTCACGCGCGTCACGCCGGAACATTTCCGCGCTGTGCGCAAGAAACTCAAGCACGCCGTCCACCACGAACTCGCCCGCTGCATCACCGTGGATAAAACTCCGCTGCCCAAGCGCGCCGGGAGCATCGCCGTCATCTGCGCCGGCACGAGCGATTTGCCCGTGGCCGAGGAGGCGGCCATCACCGCTGAAATCATGGGCAACCGCGTGGAACGCATCGCCGATGCGGGCGTGGCGGGCTTGCATCGCATCCTGGCGCGGATGGAAACGCTCCAGCAGGCGAACGTGCTCGTCGTCGTCGCCGGCATGGAGGGCGCGTTGCCGAGCGTCGTCGCCGGGTTGGTGAGCAAGCCGGTCATCGCCGTGCCGACGAGCGTGGGCTACGGCGCGAGCTTCGGCGGCGTGGCGGCGCTGCTGGGCATGTTGAACAGTTGCGGCAGCGGCGTGACCGTGGTGAACATAGACAACGGCTTCGGCGCAGGCTACGCGGCGAGCCAGATCAATGCGCTTTGTAGCCGCGTTGGTGACAACGCGGATGTTTGAACGCGCTTTGACAAGCGCGGCTACGAAATAAATGAAAACTCTTTACCTCGATATCTTCAGCGGCATCAGCGGCGACATGTTCATCGGCGCGCTGCTCGACCTCGGTGTGGACGCCCACAAGCTCGCCCACGAACTGGAGAAGCTGAAGCTCGACGGCTACCACCTGCACGTCGCCGAGGCGGAGAAGTGCGGCATCGCCGGCATCAAGTTCGACGTGCATCTCGCAGACGCGCATGACCACGCGCATGGTTCTGAAGTTGGGAGTTCCGGCTTCAGCCGGTCCGAGCCGCCTAAAGGCGGAACTCCAAACCACGGCCACGGCCACGCGCATGAACATGAACACGAACACGAACATGATCACGGCCACGCGCACGCGCACGACCACGAACACGGCGAACATTGCCACGGCGAGCACGACCATTCGCACGACGACAGCCGCAACTTTGCCGACATCAAAAAGCTCATCAGCCGCAGCAAGCTCTCGCCGTGGGTGAAGAAGAAATCCATCGCCGTGTTTCAGCGCATCGCGGTGGCGGAAGGCAAGATTCACGGCAAGCCGCCGGGCGAAGTCCACTTTCACGAAGTCGGCGCGGTGGATTCCATCGTGGACATCGTGGGCGCGGCCATCGCGCTGGAACTGCTCGGCAAGCCGCGCGTGCTCGCCGCGCCCGTCACCGAAGGCACGGGCTGGGTGCAGTGCGCGCACGGACGTTTCCCCGTGCCCACGCCGGCCACGCTCGCCATCCTCGGTGCGCGTGGCATCGGCATCACGCAATGCAGCGAGCCGTGCGAGTTGGTCACGCCCACAGGCGCGGCATTGCTGGCGGAGTTCGTCGAGAGCTTTGGCGTGATGGAAAATCTGGTTGCGGAAAAAATCGGCTTCGGCCTCGGCACGCGCGACAACAAGACGCGGCCGAACGTGCTCCGCGCGGTGCTGGGCGCGCAGTCCAAAGTCCAAAGTCCAAAGTCCAAAGTCGCTGGCGCAGGCGCGAGTCCGCTATCAACTATCAACTATCAACTATCAACTCCTCACGATTGGGAGACTGACCGCGTCGCGGTGCTCGAAACGAATCTCGATGACATCAGCGGGGAAATCCTCGGTGCGTTTGTGAAAACCGCGTTGGCGGCGGGCGCGCTGGATGTTTTCCACACGCCCATCCAGATGAAGAAGAACCGCCCCGGCACGCTGCTCACGGTGCTGTGCGCCGAGGTGGACGCGGATAAGTTCAGCGAGCTGCTGCTGCGCGAGACCACGGCGTTCGGCGTGCGCCGCACCATCGCCGAGCGGCGGAAGCTGCGGCGCGAGTTCGCCACGGTGAAGACCAAGTTCGGCAACGTGTCGGTGAAACTCGGCAAGCTCAACGGCAAGGTCGTGCAAGCCGCGCCGGAGTTTGAATCGTGCCGGAAGCTCGCGGTGCAAAAGCGCGTGCCGCTGAAACTGATTTACGAGGCGGCGGCGAAAGCCACGGCAAAATAGATTTTCAAAAGGTAGGGACGAGCTGCCGCTTGTCCCCAAATTTGGGCCGCGCGGCAACGCGGCCCTACCAGAATACAGATGAAAAAATTCGACTCCATTGACTCCGTCGTCGCCGACCTCAAGCGCGGCAGGATGGTCATCATCGTGGATGACGCCGACCGCGAGAACGAGGGCGACCTCATCATGGCCGGGCAGCACGCGACGCCGACCGCCATCAACTTCATGGCCAAGCACGGGCGCGGCCTCATCTGCGTGCCGACCACGAGCGAGCGGTTGGAGCAGCTCGGCATCGGGCGCATGGTCAAGGAGAACCGCGACAGCTTCAAAACGGATTTTCAGGTGAGCGTGGACGCCGCCAAGGGAATCACCACCGGCATCAGCGCGGCCGATCGCGCGAAGACGATTCAGATCATGGCATCGCCCACGGCGGTGGCGGATGATCTGGTTGCGCCGGGGCATGTTTTTCCGCTGCGCGCCCGGAGCGGCGGCGTGTTGCAACGCGCCGGCCACACGGAGGCGGCGGTGGACCTCGTCACGCTCGCTGGAGCGCGGCCCATCGGCGTGATCTGCGAGATCATGAATGACGATGGCTCGATGGCGCGGTTGCCGGAGTTGCTGAAATTCGCGCGCAAACACAAGTTGAAGATCGGCACGATCGCGGACCTGATCGAATACCGTCGCACGCGCGAGCGGTTGGTTGAGCACGTCGAGACGGTGAAGATGCCCACGGACTTCGGCGAATTCGATCTGGCGCTCTACCGCTCGAAGCTGGATGGCAAGCATCACCTCGCGTTGATTCGCGGCGATGTGGCGGGCAAATCAAAGGTGTTGGTTCGCGTCCACAGCGAATGCCTCACCGGCGATGTGTTCGGTTCGCGGCGCTGCGATTGCGGCCCGCAATTGCACCAGGCCATGCGGCAGGTGGCGGACGCGGGCTGCGGCGTGATTGTCTATATGCGGCAGGAGGGGCGCGGCATTGGGCTCGCGCCGAAGATCAAAGCTTACAAATTGCAGGAGCAAGGCTACGACACCGTGGAGGCGAACGCGAAGTTGGGTTACGGCATGGACCTGCGGGAGTATGGCCTTGGCGCGCAAATTCTGGTGGACCTCGGCCTGAAAACCATCCGGCTGCTCACGAACAATCCGAAGAAGCTCGTGGGCTTGGAAGGCTACGGCCTGAAGATTGTCGAGCAGGTGCCAATCCGGGTGAAGGCGAACCCGCACAACGCGAGTTATCTAAAAACGAAGAAGCAGAAGATGGGACATTTGTTGTGAAGTGGTGCCCACGACAGGACTTGAACCTGTACGATGTTACTCACTAGAACCTGAATCTAGCGCGTCTGCCAATTCCGCCACGTGGGCCACCAGTGCAACCGGCTGCGATTGCACCGGGAAGCTAGCAGCGGGATTTACTTTGGGGAAGTTAAAATTGCCCATCTAAACCGGAACGATGCATATCGTGTCCGCAGATGTCGCAGATTCCCGCAGATTTTTAAGGGGGTGAAACGAATCTTTCCAAAACACAAAACACTCACTGTTCTGTGTGCGCCTCCGATTATTTCGCGGAGCAACCGCAACCGGTGCCGCAGCGTTTGCGGCTGGGCCAGCGGCGCATGCCGTGTTGGAGCCAGAGTTTCCAGACCATCCACAGCGCTTCTTGCACGATGTGGCCGGACATTTTGCTCTGTCCGTGGAGGCGCTCGGTGAAGACGATGGGTGTCTCGGTGATCTTCATGCCCTGCCGCCACAGGCGATGGGTCATCTCGATCTGGAATGAGTAGCCGTTGGACTGCACTTTATCGAGCTGGATGGCTTCCAGTGCGCGGCGGCGGAAACATTTGTAGCCGCCGGTCGGGTCGCTGAACGGCATGCCGGTGATGATGCGGACGTAGACGCCGGCGCTGCGGCTCAAGATAAGCCGCTTGAGCGGCCAGTTCACCACGCGCACGCCGTCGGAATAACGCGAGCCGAGCACGAGGTCTGCATCTTCATCTTTTGCCACGTCCAGAAACTCCGGGATGTCGGCGGGGTCGTGTGAAAAATCGCCGTCCATCTCGAAGATGAATTCGTAGTCGCGCTCCAAAGCCCACTTGAAGCCGGCGATGTAGGCGCGGCCCAGACCGTTCTTCTGGGCGCGGTGCAGGACGTGGATTTGCGGATGCTGGGCGGCGAGTTCGTCGGCAATCTTTCCGGTGCCGTCGGGCGAACCGTCGTCCACGACGAGCAGGTCCACGGGCACGGGGAGTTTCAGGAGACGCGCGGCCATGCGCGGGAGATTATCCCGCTCATTGTAGGTCGGCATGATGATGAGCGTCTTTTCCATGAACGAAAGCGGCGGCAATTTATCCGTTCACCGCGCAAAAACAAGTTGCGATTTGCCAAAACCACGCGCTGCTCCGCCGTTTTGCCTTTTTTGCGGTGTGCGTTTCGGCTACGCTGCCGCCATGTCAGGTCTAATCGCCATCGTCGGACGCCCCAATGTCGGCAAATCCGCGCTCTTCAACCGCATCGCCGGCAAACGCATCGCCATCGTCCACGATGAGCCGGGCGTCACGCGCGACCGCGTGACCGCCGAAGTCGAGTGGCACGGCCGCCCCTACTCGCTCGTGGACACCGGCGGCATCGGCCTGCTGCGCCGCGAGAAATCCGATGACGTCATCACCAAGGCCGCGCTCGAACAGGTGGAACTCGCCATCGAAGCCGCGCACGTCATCATCCTCGTCGTGAATGTGCAGGACGGCATTTCGCCGCTGGACCGCGAGGTGGCGCAACGCCTGCGGCGCGGCAGCAAGCAAGTGCTGGTGGCCGTCAACAAGGTGGATACGCACCGAGCCGAGGCGGGTGCGGACGAATTCGCCGGGCTGGGCTTCGACAAGATTTTTCCCGTCAGCGCCATCCACGGAGAAGGCATCGAGAACCTGATGAATGCGGCGGTATCCCTTTTGCCCGAGGTTGCAAGTTGCAAGTTGCAAGTTGAAGGTTCGCCCGATTCGAGCGCTGCCGGTGAACCTTCAACCTTCAAACTTCAACCTTCAACCCCGCTGAAGATCGCCATCGTCGGCCGCCCAAACGTCGGCAAGTCGTCCATCTTCAATGCGCTCACCCATTCCGAGCGCGTCATCGTCAGCCCCATTCCCGGCACGACGCGCGACGCGGTGGACGTGCCGTTCAGCGTCGAGACCGACGGCGTGCTGCAGAAATATATTTTGATTGATACCGCCGGCATGCGGAAATCGCGGCGCATCGAGGACTCAGTGGAGTTTTACAGCGTCAACCGCTCGCAGGAATCCATCGCCCGCTGCGATATCGCCATCCTCGTGCTCGACGCCGAGTCCGGCATCTTGGAGCAGGACAAGAAGGTGGCCGACTACATCGTGGAGAACCGCAAGGCCTGCATCGTCGTCGTCAACAAGTGGGATCTCGTCGAGGAAACCGTCCGCAAGTCGCGCGAGGAAGAGATTGAGCGGCGCGACAAAAAGATGCGCACCGAAGGCACGAAGAAAACAATGACCACGCTCGGCGAATTCGGCGCGTGGGTGCAGGACAAACTATTCTTCCTCGATTACGCGCCCGTCATTTTCACATCGGCAAAATCCGGCTTCCACCTCGACCGCCTGCTCGAAGCCGTGCGCTACGTCGCCGCGCAGTTGCAGCAGAAAATTCCCACCGCGATCCTGAACCGCACCATCAACGACAGCATCGAACGCCGCCAGCCGGTCAGCTCCGGGGGACATCGCCTGAAATTTTTCTACGCCACGCAAGTGCGGCAGGCGCCACCGACATTCCTGCTGTTCGTCAACACCGACGAACTGTTCTCCGACCAATACAAAAAATATCTCGGCGCGGAAATCCGCCGTGCGTTCGGCTACGAAGGCTGCCCCATCATCCTCGTGCCCAAGGCGCGCCCCAAAACCGTCGCGCCCATCCGCAAATACGATCCCGAACGTGCGCGGGAGGAAAAATCCAGCGGCCCGCGCCGTCCAGCGTCGAAACCAGCCACGAAAAACCTGCGCAGCCCGCGCCGAGGAGCGAGCGCCCATCGCCCGGATCGCTTGACGCGGTAGGCTGCTGGTTACGGTGCGATAGGTTGGCGGCGATGAGTTATTCACCGGGGGCAGTTTTCCCGCTGGGAACAACCCGGAAAACTCCCCATTATTGCGCCCGAATTCCGGCGTTTTCCTCAGTGAACAGACGTTGGATAACTTTTTTCTAGAAACTTCTTGTCACCACAATATGTTGGGTCTAGAGTCGCACCGTTGTCCATTTGATGGTGTTTTCGAGGAAGTTTCCGTTGTTTGAAACCACCTGAAAATGGGCAAATTTGTTGTTTTTCCCGACTGTTCTTCTGTTTAAGGCAGCCGGCTGATTTGTTCTAATATTAAATTCCGGTAAATCGAAAGGGATATCCATGATTGATGCTCGTGACCAAGTCGTTTCTGCCCCCACCAAAAGCCCCCGCCGCACCGCTCCGGCGGCCCGCACACGCGCCACCCAACCCGGTGGCCGCACCGCCAAAAAAACAATCCACCTCGACCGCGTCTTCAGCGACGCCCGCGTGAAGCCCTTCGACCAGATCGAATGGGACCGCCGCACCGCCGAGATCACCGACGACGCCAACAAGGTCATCTTTAAGCAGGAAAATGTAGAAGTGCCCAAGTCCTGGTCCGCCCTCGCCACCAAAGTCGTCGTCTCGAAATATTTTTACGGCGAACAACACACCGCCGAGCGCGAAACCAGCGTCAAGCAACTCATCCACCGCATCTGCCGCACCATGGCCGACTGGGGCATCAAGGACGGCTACTTCAGCAAGGCCGACGGCGAAATTTTCTTCGACGAACTCACTTGGCTCTGCGTGAACCAATACGGCGCGTTCAATTCCCCCGTCTGGTTCAACGTCGGCCTCCACACCCAATACGCCGTCGGCAACAAATCCAGCAAGGGCAACTGGTTTTATAACCCCAAGACCGGCGAAGCCGAACGCGCCAGCACCCAATACGAATACCCCCAAGGCAGCGCCTGCTTCATCCAATGCGTCAAGGACGACATGGAAAGCATCATGAAACTCGCCCACAGCGAAGCCATGCTCTTCAAGTTCGGCTCCGGCACCGGCACCGACCTCACGCCCATCCGCTCCAGCCGCGAGAAACTCAGCGGCGGCGGTCGCCCCAGCGGCCCGCTGAGCTTCCTCAAAGTTTACGACCAAGTTGCCAACGTCGTGAAATCCGGCGGCAAAACCCGCCGCGCCGCCAAGATGAACACCCTCCGCGACTGGCACGGCGACATCGAAGAATTCATTGACGCCAAGCAGAAGGAAGAAAAGAAGGCGTGGGCATTGATCGAACAAGGCTACGACGGCTCCTACAACGGCGAAGCCTACGGCAGCGTCATGTATCAGAACGAAAACCTTTCCGTCCGCGTCAGCGATGAATTCATGACCGCCGCCGTCTCCGGCCAGGAATGGTGGACCCGCACCATCACCACCGGCAAGCCCCTCGAAAAGAAAGACGCCAGCCGCCTGCTCGACAAAATCGCCGAAGGCACCTGGATCTGCGGCGACCCCGGCCTCCAATACGACGGCGCCATCCAGAAATGGCACACCTGCAAAGGCACCGAGCCCATCCACTCCACCAACCCGTGCAGCGAATACGTCTTCCTCAACAACACCGCCTGCAACCTCGCCTCCCTGAACCTCATGAAATTCAAGCGCGAAGACGGCGTGTTTGACGTGGAACGCTTCAAAGCCGCCGCCCGCATCTACATCACCGCGCAGGAAATCCTCGTGGACAACGCCAGCTATCCCACCAAAGAAATCGCCGAAAACTCCCACATCTTCCGCACCCTCGGCCTCGGCTACGCCAACCTCGGCTCACTCATCATGAGCTACGGCTTCGCCTACGATTCCAACGAAGGCCGCGCCCTCGCCGGCGCCATCGCCTCCATCATGACCGGCCACGCCTACGAACAATCCGCCGAAATCGCCCGCATCATGGGCGCATTCAAAGGTTACGAAGACGCCCGCTGCTCCGGCGTGGAAAAAACCGTCACCAAAGACAACGTCGCCTCCATGCTCGGCGTCATCAAACAACACCGCCAAGCCGCCGAATCCATCCAGCCCAGCGCAGAATTCCATTACCTCAAAGAAGAAGCACGCCACACCTGGGACCGCGCCCTCGAAGCCGGCGAAGAACACGGCTACCGCAACGCCCAAGTCACCGTCCTCGCCCCCACCGGCACCATCGCCTTCCTCATGGACTGCGACACCACCGGCATCGAACCCGACATCGCCCTCGTCAAATACAAACTCCTCGCCGGCGGCGGCATGTTGAAACTCGTCAACCGCGGCGTCCCCGACGCCCTCCGCCGCCTCGGCTACAGCGAATCCGAAAACACCGCCATCATCGCCCACATCGAGAAACACGACACCATCGAGGACGTCGTTGAGAACGGCACAACCATCCCCAGCGGCCTCAAGCCCGAACACCTCTCCGTGTTCGACTGCGCCTTCCGCGCCGCCAAAGGCAAACGCAGCATCCACTACATGGCGCACCTGAAAATGATGGGCGCAGCCCAACCCTTCATCAGCGGCGCCATCTCCAAAACCGTCAACCTCCCCAACGAAGCCACCGTCGCCGACATCCGCAACGCCTACGTCGAAGCCTGGAACATGGGCCTCAAATGCGTCGCCATCTACCGCGACGGCTCCAAACGCTCACAGCCCCTCAACACCAAGAAGACCAACGAAGGCGGCGCAAAAACCGAAACCCTCACCGGCCCCGCACAAGTCAACGCCCTCGAAACCAAAATCAAGGCGCTCGAAATTGACCTCCTCAAACTACAGAACGAATCCGGCAAACCCCTCCGCCGCCGCCTCGCCGACACCCGCACCGCCATCACCCACAAATTCGACATCGCCGGCCACGAAGGCTACCTCACCGTCGGCCTCTTCGACGACGGCCAGCCCGGAGAACTCTTCATCACCATGGCCAAGGAAGGCTCCACCATCGGCGGCCTCATGGACAGCATCGGCACCCTCACCAGCATGGCGTTCCAATACGGCGTCCCGCTCGAAGCCCTCGCCCGCAAGTTCGCCCACCAGCGCTTCGAACCGAGCGGCTTCACCAAGAACCCGGACATCCGCAGCGCCTCCTCCATCACCGACTACGTGATCCGCTGGCTCGGCATCCAATTCATCCCCGGCTACCGCGATGCCACCGCCCCCGTCAGCCGCCAGTCCGAGCTCGCCATGCCCGGCCTGCTCGAAGAGATGAAGAAACAAATCAACCGCCCCGTGCCCGAACTCCCCATCTCCGAAGACACCGACATCCTCGAAGTGAAAGCCACCACCGAAGGCAACGGCCACGGCCACCACCGCAAAAGCACGCACCGCACCGTGAAATCCCTGAGCGACTCCGTCGCGCACTTCCAGCAGGACGCGCCCACCTGTCCCGTCTGCGGCAACGTCGCCGTGCGCAACGGCGCCTGCTACAAATGCCTGAACTGCGGCGAAAGCCTCGGTTGCTCGTAAAGCAACACCACCAATAAACAAGTCAGGCCGGGATGAAAATCCCGGCCTGTTCTTTTTAGCCCGAACTCCGAAATGGAAACCAAACGCGCAAGTAAGTTTTTGGTAGCACCTGCCTCCGGCGGGTGATTTTCGGCGTCCCGCCGAAAATCTCGTCCACAAAATTTCCCCCACCTCCAAAATTTTGATGGGTGTGTTGAAAGTTCAGGCGGGACGCTGGAACTCGCCCGCTGGGAAGCGGGCGCTCCAAGT
>JANMJO010000036.1:0-18558 GCA_031371425.1 Verrucomicrobiales bacterium
CGTCACCGTGCTCGGCGGTTTCCTGTATCTGACCCAGTATCAGGTCTCGGCCGTTGCCCGCTCACAAGATTGGAACAAAACCATGGTGGCAGCCGAAGCCGGCACGGAAGAAGGCCTAGCCATGATCAACCGCTTCGCTAACACTACCACCGCACTTGGCAATTGGCCGGATAGAGCGTCGCTGAATGGCTGGTCTGATTTGGGAGATGATGTTTATTCCATAAGCCGAACCATTGGCAGTCTTTCGTATAAGGTGTATATCACCAACAAAAACGACGCTCCGGTCATCAAATCTACCGGCTATTACCGTACTGGCACCTCGATTCTGGCTGCCATTGGCGTTTCGCAAAATCAACTCGGGCGTGGCATCAGGGTGGATAATGCGGGCGGCAGCTTCTTCCGCGGCGGCGTGCTCGCCAAACGCGGCATCAACATCACTGGCAACTTGTCCATTGACAGTTTCAATTCACAGGACACCAACTACAGCACCGGCGGCCGATATGACATCGCCAAACGCAAGGACGGCGGCAACGTGGGCACGATCGCCAGCAACGTCTTTAGCGCAATCCTCGGCACAGGCAGTGCCGATGTCCGCGGCCAGCTCGCCACCGGTCCGCTGTCAACCATCTCCGTCGGCGGCAGTTTTTCCGCCGGCAGTTCCGCCTGGGTCGGTGCTGGCACCAGCGGCATCCAATCTGGCTGGTCCCGCAACGACCTTAATCTAACCGTGCCCGATGCTCCTGCGCTGCCCGGCGGCACCTATTTTGCACTGCCCGCAGCTGGCAACGTGACCATTAATGCCGGTGGCGGCACGGTCCAGTATTACACGGCGTCATATTCGATGGGGAGTCAAAATTACCTGCAAGTCACCAACGGCACGCTACTGCTTGATTCGCGCGGCCAATTCACTTTGAACGCCCAGGCTGAAATCAGAGTCGCCGCTGGGTCCAAACTGATTGTCTATTTAAGCGCGGGCAATAACCATTTGAATGGCGGTGGCGTGGTGAACAACACGGGCTATGCGACCAACTGTATCTTCTATGGCAAACCCTCCTGCACCCAAGTTGAGGTCAATGGCGGCACCGCCTTCATCGGCCAAATCTATGCGCCCTACGCCGACTTTCAAATAAATGGCGGCGCCGATATTGTCGGGTCCATGGTTGGAAATACTTTTAATATGCTTGGTACTTTTAATTTTCACTTCGATGAAAGCCTGAGCGGTCCCCAATCCGGGAGCAGCATCTACCGCGTCGTTTCCTGGCGGGAAGTCGCGCCGTAAGCCGACTTGGCGGATTCGAGATTGGGGGAGGGGATTTACCGGGGCGTTTGAGAGATCTGACCATCGGAGCGCCCCACACATCCAAAGCGGAAGCGTTCTTGGGTGGCAGTTGATCGGGTCGGGATGGGCTTCTTTGGTGGCATCGGAGTTGCTTGCCTTTCAATAGGTTCTAAATGGGATTTTTTTATGACGCAAGCCAGTAATATCGTTCAAGCCATCGAGATAAATGCCAGCATGATTGGGGCGTTGTTCACGGATCGGAGTGACAATCAGCTTCGGATTTTCTGCTTCTACTTCAATGGCGACACGGGTGAGTTCGATGTTCCCGAGGAGCCAAACCGAGATAGCCTGCACAGCCTGTTCGCAAAACTGGACATGGTGGACAAATGCACCAACGTCATCCTGGAAAAAGTGGTGCGCGGCAGGATTTATGTGGAGCGCGAGGGTGGCCTTTTCAGCTACACGCTGCTGGCCGCGCTCGGGGATGTGCATCCCTTGCTAGACACCGACACTTGCAACCTGCCTTGGGAAACCGTGTGGGCCAGCTCTGAAGCGGAAGTGCTGCGGGTGGCTGGCGTTGGCCAGGCAAAACATTGTTACGCGATTCGCAGTCCTGTCAAAGAAGTGGATGTGGCGGCATTATATCGCACCTCAAGAGCATTTGTGAATCCGAAGCCCGTGGTTAAAAAAATCACCGGCGTCCATAGCAACGCCGTGCGGCAGGGCGTCGTCGTGGCCTTGCTCGTGATAGTCGTGGGGTTGAGTTGGCTGATGGGCTATAGCATGGGAAACAACGCGCCCGCCTTGCCGGCAACCATGCCTGAACTGGAAGCGGCGTCCTCGGCTGTGGAAACAAAAGTCCACATGATCTTCGCACAGGCTATTACCGGGCCATACACCATGACGGAACTGTCGCGGATGAACGCGGCGGGAAAACTGCCAGCAGAGGCCATGTTCCGCGTTGTGGGAAACTCGGAGTGGAAGCATTTTGTGCAACTGTCTCCACTGTCAGCGACCACTTCAGGAACAAGGTGAACATGAAAACGACACTGCCATTTTTCATGGCTATCAGCCTCGTGTGCGGGGTGGCTGCAGCAGACAAAAGTCTGCCAGCCCCGCTTCAAAAACCCACTCAAAGCCGTAGCGCGGCAAGTCCCGGTAAACACAGATTTGAACAAGCCCAATTTTTGGTACGCGGGGCGGAATTTCAGCGGATGGGACAGGTGGAGGAAGCTCTTAAACTTTACCGCCAAGCGGCGTTGACGGGGAGCAGTGAAGGCGACTTTCTGGCGGGCAAACTTAGTTGGCAGACCGCGCTGACCGCCAAAGGAAAGGCGCGGGTGCTGAAGCTGGATGCGGGGCTGCAGTTTTTTTATCAAGCGGCAACCAATGGTCACGCCGTCGCCTGCTTAAACTTATCCCAGGCCTTTCGCGACGGAACTGGCGTCAAACCTGACCTCGCCCAAGCCTACGCCTGGCTGGTCATAGCCAAGCGTTTTGACCCCAGCATCTCGCTCCAGGTGCTGGACCAGTCGGCAGTGAAACTGGATGCGCCGACGTTGCGCCAAGCGCAGAAAAATGCCCAACGCTGGTTGGCGGAGGGTTGGGCAGGAGCTGGCGTGCCCGGAATCATCCAGGGAGACCAGCGTTTCAAGGTCAACGGATTTTGCAGCGGCAATATTAAGAGCGTCATGATCAACCGGAAAACATTTGTCGAGGGCGATTCCGCCACGCTCACGCCGTTAATGCCCGTGGAAAATAACGGCAAGCCCGGCGCCGGGAGCGTGGAAATCACCTGCGCCTCAATCGGGCAAGATTATGTTTTGGTGAAGATTGCCGGGGAAGACGGCTTCAGATTGTTGGCGCTTGATGTCAATTAATGAGATGACTGCAAGGCTTTCAGCCTTGTCATCCAAACGGATTCTTTGGCCTGAAAGTTGCAGTGATGCGACGACGCAGGCGAAGTTGTGCTTGCATTCAACAGCTTATAAACCTAAAACAACACCACATGGCGTTGCCCTTTTTTAACCGCACAGTCCGCAAACGCGATCAGATCATGGCGATTGATCTCGGCGGCCGCACCACCAAGGCGGTCTTGATGCAGCGCAAAGGCGATAGCTTCGCGCTCTCACGCTACGCCCTGCTGGATGCGCCGGTGCAGTCGAAAACCTTTTCCCCGGACATGCTGGCTGAACACCTCAAATCCATTGTCGGGACACTGGACACCAAACTCCGGAACGTCGCCCTCACCATTGGGGTGAATGACTCCATCGTTCGACAGGCGGAACTGCCCCAGCTTCCGATTCAGGACATGAGGCAGATTCTCAAGATGAATCCCAAGGCCTATCTCCAACAGGATTTGCCCAACCACACTTTTGATTGCTTCATCATCCCCCAGCAATCGTCCAAGACGGACGACAAAAACAAGATGGGTGCAATCTCGAATAAATTCAAAGTCCTCGTCGCCGGCGCGAAGAAACAATTGTTGGACGACCTGCTGACCGCAGTTCACAAGGCGGATTTAATTGCCGACGGCATCGTGCCCAGCCTGATTGGGCCGATGAACGCCTTGGAATTGGCCGAGCCGGAATTGTTCACCAAGAACGTCGTCGCCCTCGTGGACATCGGTTTCAAGAACACCACCATTTGTCTCCTGCAGCAGGGCGAACTCGTCTTGAGCCGCGTCATCGCCATCGGCGGAGACAAGATCACCGGCGGCCTCGCCGAATCCATGGGCATCAGCTACGCCGAAGCCGAGGGCATCAAAATGGGCATGCCCAGCGAAGTGCAACCCACACTCGAAGCCCTCGTCTCCCCGCTCGGCAGGGAATTGCGCGCTTCCATAGACTTCTTTGAACACCAGCAGGACAAACGCGTCAACCAAGTGCTTTTCTCCGGCGGCTCGGCGCGCTCCGAGTTCATCGTGAAAATTTTGGAAGCAGAATTGAGCGTCAGTTGCAAGGCTTGGAGTCCGGTCAGCGCCCTGCAACTCGCGCTGCCGCCGCAACAAATCGCCGAAATCGAACACGTCGCCCCGCAACTCACCGTTGCCATCGGCACCGCAACCTCATTCTGACCATGCCACTCCGCCTCAATCTACTCGCCGAAGCGCAAGCCGAAGAGGAATTGCGCCGGCGCGACCCCGTCAAGCGCGGCATCTGGGTCGGCGCACTGCTCGTAGGCCTGACGCTCCTTTGGATCGGCGTGCTGCAACTCAAAATCATCAGCGAAAAAAATCAGCTTTCCGGCTTCGAGGCGCTACTGGCCAGACAGACCAAGGACTACCAGAGAATCACTCAGAATGAAAAAAACTTCGCCGAGCTCTCGAATAAATTGAGCGATTTGGAACGCCTTTCCACCAACCGCTTCCTCTGGGGCAACCTCCTCAACGCTCTCCAGAAAGCCACCGTGCCCGATGTGCGGCTCGTCACCTTCCGCTCCGAACAATCCCACATCATCACCGAACAAATCAGTCCCAAGACCAACAGCGAAACCGGCAAAATCATCATCGGCAAACCCGGCTACTGCGTGGAAAAAATCCGTCTCCAATTTGATGCCCGCGATGCCAGCCCCACCCCCGGCGACCAAGTCGGCAAATTCAAGGAAGCCCTCACCAGCTCCGCCTACTTCCGCTTCCTCCTCGGCAAGACCAACGACATCGCCCTCCGCAACCTTTCCCCGCCCGCACTCGATGGCGAGCTCGGCAAAACCATCGTGATGTTCACCCTCGATTGTCGCGTGCCCGACAAAACGCCAAAATGAAACTCTCCGCCGACAAGCGTAACAAATTAATCGGAGTGGCCATCGTCACCGCCGCCGTCATCGGCGCGCTCTGGTATTTCGTCGTCGAAGACCGGAACGCCGCACTCCAAGACTTCAAGGAAAAGCAGGCCGACGCATTGACGCAGCGCAAAAAAATCGACAACGCCATCAAAGGCGCCGGCAAAATCGAACAGGGGCTCAAGGAAGCCGCCGAGAAACTCGCCGTCATCCATCTGGAAATGGCCTCCGGCGACCTCTACTCTTGGATGTATACCACCATCAAGAATTTCAAAGCCGCCTATCACGTGGACATCCCTCAATTCAGCACCGTTGAAAGCGCCGAAAACACACTGCTCTACAAATTCCCCTACAAACAGGTCAAGATGACCGTCAGCGGAAGCGCCTATTTCCACGACTTCGGCAAATTCCTGGCCGACTTTGAAAACCGCTTCCCACACATCCGCGTTGAAAATCTCATCCTCGAGCCCACCTCCGGCGCCGACCGCACCAGCGACCGCGAGAAACTCGCGTTCCGTATGGAAATCATCGCCCTCGTCAACTCCGCCCCGGCCAACGACAACAACAAATGAACCCCATGAACGCTTGTCGCCATGCTGGTCTGAAGTTGCTGTTCTGTGGAGCCGTCACCTGCGCGTCCGCCGCCAGCCTTCAGGCCGCCTCGACCAATCAGATTGCCGCCACCAACGCCCCCGTCACAGTCAACACCAACGATTACCACTCCGTGTTTGACGGCAAAGGCCGTGACCCCTTCTTCCCCAACTCCCCCCGGCAGGCCGCCGAACCCACCGAAGCCGGCGAGAGCCAGCCCACCGTCGTCCTCGTCTTGAAAGGTTTCTCCGGCGCACCCAGCCGCCGGTTCGCCATCATCAACGACCACACCTTTGCCGTCGGTGAAGAAAGCGAAGTCCTCACCGCCGGCGGACGCATCCGCATCCGGTGCGTGGAAATCCGCGACAACGTGGCTGTCGTCACCATCGGCAGCGGCGGGCAAAAAATCGAATTGCGATTGCCGTCCCGCTTTTGATCCGGCCCAACGCCCCGCCGCCACGAGACTGACAGCAGCCAGGAAAAAACGAAAATGAAGGCTATAAATTGGACAACCCGTCAGGCGACCTCCTATCCTCACCACGGGATCGCCACCGGCCGGCTGGGAATGTCCACAGCCACTCCGGCGGTCAAAACCGCCACACCATAAATTTACCGGCACAGAAAAAAACCACCACCCCGATAAAAAAATGAAACCGAAAATAAACCTCCTCGTGCTGATGAGTTGCGTCACCCTTGCCCAAATCGGGTTCACCCAGGACACCCCGCCCGCAGCGGCCCCCGCCAACCCCGCCCCCGCCGCCCAAATCGAACCCGTCGCCACCCCGCCTCCCGCCCCGACCAATCAGGCCGCCACCATCGCCACGACGAACCCGGCGGGGGCTCCCGCCGTGCCCATCTTCCCCGAGGTCACCGCCAGCGTTACCACCAATCCCGCCCCAGCGGCCACCGAATCCGCACCCACCAACACCGCCACCGTCGCCACCGCACCGGTCGCCACTGCCGCGCCCGCCGCAGCCACCGCCACCAACTCCAACATCATTCCACTCATCCAATTCGTGGACGTGCCACTCACCGCCGCCATCGAGAACCTCGCCCGCCAGGCCAACCTCAATTACATCCTCGATCCCAAGATTAACTTCGGCCAACCCGGGCCAGATGGCCGCGTCGCCGCCGCTCCCTCCATCTCCATCCGCTGGGAAAACCTCACCGCCGAGCAGGCACTCAACACCATCCTCAAAACCTACGACTTGCAAATCATCGAGGACGCCAACAGCAAGATTGCCCGCATCGCCGCCAAAGACCCCGCTGCTTCCGAGCCGCTGACCACACGAGTCATTCAGTTGAAATACGCCAGCCCCAGCAACATCGTCGCCGCCGCCCAAAGCGCCCTCACCGACAAGCGCAGCCGCGTGCTCCCCGATGTGCGCACCAGCCAGCTCGTCGTCGTGGCCACCGAGAAGGAAGTCATCGCCGTCACCGACCTCATCGAACGCCTCGACACACCCACCAAACAAGTGCTCATCGAATCAAAAATCCTCGAGACCACCGTCAATCCCAAATCAGTCAAAGGCATTGATTGGACCGGCACCGTCAAGCAGCAGAATGTCACCTTCGGCAACGGGCACACCACCGGCAACACCAGTTCCGCCCGGCCCGGCACCGCCATCACCACCACGGATACGCTCCCCGGCGGACGGGTCATCACCTCCACCACGAGCCCCGGCCAGGATCAACAGACCATACTCAACACCGTCCTCGGCAACGGCGGGCTTACCTTGGATACACTCAAGGGATTCAATCCGCAGACCGCCTTCCTGAACGCCGATGGCGTGAGCATCGCCCTTTCGTTCCTGAACAACTCTGCTGACACCAAGGTCATTTCTGAACCCCGCACCGTCACGCTCGACAACCAGAAATCCACCATCGAAGTCGGCCTCATGTATCCCATCGTGAACGTCAGCGCCGGCACCGCGAACACCTCCGGCGGCTCCTCAATCTCCTACAGCAATTTGACAGTGAGCCTCGACGTCACGCCCCGCATCACCGCCAACAACTTCGTCGAACTGAAAGTCCAACAGAGCGTCCTGCGCCTCGGCCCGCAATTTTCCAGCACTGTCGGCGACAAGCAAAACACCGTGGATTCTTTCTTCACCCGCAAGCTCGAGACCGATGTCCTCATCCCCAGCGGCAACACCCTCGTCATGGGCGGCCTCGTCTCCGACGAGAATACCACCGCCAACGCGAAAGTCCCCCTCCTCGGCGACCTTCCGTTCTTCGGCCTCGCATTTCGCAAGGACACCAAGGCACGCAATCGTCAAAACCTCATCATCTTTATTACCCCGACCATCGTTGAAGATTCCGACTTTAAACCGGCACAATCCACATTCCTGCAATCCACCGGAAACGAATCCGTACAAGAAGGACTTTCCGCGTGGGACAGCGGCAAACCCTACGACTGGTCCAAATTGTCCCGCAAAAAATCCGCCGCCAACCAGTAACTCTTGGCCGGCAGCAGCCGGCCAAATCCCTAAATAAATTATGAAAATCATCGCCAAGATTTTGCGGTGTTTGCGGCTCCGCCCCGCGCTCGTTGCAACGCTCACAGCCGTTTGCCTGTGCCTCACCACCGGCCTTCACGCGCAACCCGTCGTCGAGACCCTCACCGGTGGCTGGTGGCAAGGCAACACCACCACCTTCTACGGCAGCACCAATGGCAGCACGTTCCGCGTCGCCCAGTTCAATTTTCCATCCGGCCTCGCGCTCGACCTCACCGGCTCCAACCTCTACGTGGCCGACTTCACCAACAACTCCGTCCGCCTCATCTCCAACCTCGGCAACACCAACACCAGCCTCACCACCACCTTCGCCGCAACCAACAAAGGCATCTGGCGTCCCGTCGCCGTCGCCGTGGACAGCACCAACAACGTTTACGTCCTCAACCGCAGCACCAATGGTAATAGCGGCACCGTCCTCAAGTTCGACTCCGCCGGCAACCTCATCCGCACCAACGCCGCCAACCTCACCAACGCCACCGCCATCGCGCTCGACAGCCTCAACAACATCTACGTCACCCTCAAGAGCAACACCGTGATGCGGATCACACCCACCGCCACCAACTTCTTCACCATCAGCAATTCCGTCACCTACCTCCGCGGCATCTGCGTCCTCGATGACGGACGCCTCGCCCTCACTGACTCCGGCAGCAACGGCGTCTGGGTGCTCGATCCCGCCACCGGCATCTCCGCGAAACTCGCCGGATTCCACGGCAACAATGACATCCTCGGTGCCGCGACCACCAACGCCTTCAAGCGCCCCGAAATGATCGCCAAGGCCGGCAACGGGATGCTCGTCGTCGCCGACCGCGGCAGCCACAAGGTCAAACTGATTGATTCCATCTCCGGCAACGTGACTCGGCTTTACGGCGTCAGCTCCAACCTCTGGGTTGCCGGAAGCCAGAGCTCCGGAATTTTCCCCGGCTGGTGGGATGGCACCGTCAACACCAACGAATTTTTGCAAGGCAGCGTCGAAGCCCGCGAACCCCTCGGCGTCCTCGTCGCGCCCGACGGCAGCGTTTACACCACCGAAGTTTATTATCACATCATCCGCCACACCACCGACACCGGCCTCGTCGGCCCGCAACCCAGCACCCCGATGGGCATCGCGCTCGATGACGCCGGCGGCAATCTGTATATCGCTGACGCCACGAATAACGTCGTCAAAGTCCTTAACTTCGCCAACAATCAGACCGCCACCTACCTCACCTCCGCCGATGGCATCAGCCGCCCTGTGGATGTCGCGTTCGACGCCGCCACCAACCTCTTCGTCCTCAGTCAGGACACCGGCAGCAGCGGCTACATCAGCCAGTTCGACCAGTGGCGCAACCTCGTTGCCACCAACGCCACCGGCCTCACCCAGCCCACCGCCTTCGCGATGGACTCCTCCGGAAACTTCCTCATCACCGAACTGACCGGCGCGATCCGCGTGTTCACCCCCGCCGGAGTTTCCAGCACATTGGTCACCATCACCAACGCTGGGGTCCAGCTCCAGGGCATCGCCATCTTCGACGACGGCAATCTCGCCGTCAGCGACTCCGGCAACCACGTCATTTGGCAAATCAATCCGCTCACCAAGGTCATCAGCCGTCTCACCGGCCAGCTCGGAGTTTCGGGCGCCAACTTTGGATCAAACAACGTCGCCAAACTTAATCAGCCCTACCGCCTGACCCGCGTCGCCGGAAACAACCTCCTGGCCGCCGACTACGGCAACAACCGACTCGTCGTCATCCAACGCTCCGGCACCATACCGAACGCATTGGTTTCCTCAAATTCCACCGTCTGGTTTGGCCGCACCGGCGACCCGGTCTCCACGACCAACAGCCATTGGGTGTCCATGATTTCGCCCATCGGCGTGGCCGTGAGCGCCGCCGGCACCGCTTATTCCTCCGAAGCTTTCTACCACAACATCCGTGGGATTACCGCCGCTGGCGTCACCAAGGCGCCGCCGGCCCCGCTCAACATCCTCGCCTTCTTCAACGGCCCGCTCGGCATCGCGCTCGACAGCGCCGGCACTCATTTGTATATCGCCGACACCACCAATAACGCCTTGCAAGTGCTCGACCTCGGCAGCAACCAGACCTCCACTTACCTCGGAGTCGCCGAAGGAATGAACCGCCCCGTCGCCGTCGTTCTCGATTCTACCGACAACATCTACGTCCTCAACCAAGGCACGGGCGGCAACGGCTCCATCCTCAAGTTCGATGAATACGGAAATCTCCTCGCCACCATCGCCACCGGTCTCTCCATGCCCACCGCAGTGACCGTGGATTTCTCCGGCAACCTCTACGTGGCCGAGCAGGGCGGCGCAGTGCAGCAGTTCACCGGCGCCAGTTCCAACACCATCGTCACCATCGCCAGCCCGGGTGTTCAACTTCAAGGCATCGCGTTGTTCGACGACGGCGTCCTCGCTGTCAGCGACGCCGGCAATCACGTCATCCGCCAGATCAATCTCTCCACGCTCGCGGTCAGCGTGTTGACCGGACAATCCGGCACGCCTGGCACCACGCTCGGCTCGGCGGCTTTCGCGAAACTCAATCGCCCGCTCCATCTCTCCCGCTCGGCGGGCAACCGGCTCGTCGCCGCCGATTACGGCAACAACCGGCTCGTCGTCGTCGAACGCAGCGGAGCAGTGACCAATGTGTTGGCCTCCACCAATTCCACCGTGTGGTTCGGCCACTCCGACGACCCGTTCGCCACCGGCAACGCGCGCTGGGTCTCGATGGTTGCGCCCGCCGGTGTCGCCGTCGGTTCAGGCGTGGTCTATTCCTCGGAGATTTACTACAACAACATCCGGCGAGTCACCGCCCCCGGCCTCACGCCGCCCCCGCCGCCCGCCGCCGTTCCAGCTCCCACCATCGGCTGGGTGGATTACACCATCCCGCCCGCCACCGTCGTGTCCATTCTCCGCAGCGACGCTTCCGGGTCTTACGTCTTCAACAACGACGTCACCATCGCCATCCTCGGCACCCCGGCAACCTTGACGCACTACACGTTTGGCGACACGGCTTCGTTGGGAACTATTCCCAACCCGGACGCCAGCGTCGGCAGTGCCCCGCCGGCTTATCATGATGGGATGTATCCCATCGAAGTGCCTCCCTCGATCATCATCCCGCCCCAGCCTGACGTGACGATCAAGGCGGTTGGGTATAACCCCGGCAGCCCGAGCAGCGCCGTGGTGCAGGCGCGATTCCAATTCATCACCGCCAGTCCGTTCATCTCCGGCAACAACGCCGCGCAATTCACCGTGACCAGCCAGACGACCGGGGCGCAGATGTATTACACGACCAACGGAGTGGACCCCACTAACGTCCTCAGCGGCTCCAATTTCGGACCGGTCTCCAGCGGTGTGACCCTCTCGCTGAACATCACCACGAACACCCTGTTCAAAATCCGCGCCTTCCGCTCCAATTACCAGCCGAGCAGCGTTGCCAGCGCCCTCTTCTCGCCCACCAATTTCGTCGCCAACCGCGTCACCTTCGGCTTTGAAAACGGCGAGGCTTCCAGCGATTTCGTTGCGTCACCCGGCCAGAATTTTTACGCGCCAGTCACGCTTTCAATTCTCCCAGGAGTAAAGATGTATAGCCTGCAGTTCAACCTGACCGCCACCAACCTGACCGGCCCCGTCATCAACCCCGGTGCCCTCTACTTCAGGTCCATGCTAGACAAACCAATCCCCAACATCTCACCCGTGGTTTACGAAGTGATTCCGCCCGCGATGTTCACTTTGAACCCGCCGCCCACGAACAGCATCGTCCTAGACGGCTCCGCGAACTTCATGAATTTGATATTCACCAACAGTTCCCTCAATCTCCTCGGTGTCGGCTGGCTCGAGCGCGCTGGCAAAACCAATCTCTACAACACCCTTCAACAAGATCTCGTCACCTTCTCGATCGCGCATGACACACTGTTTTTGAGCGCGGCGGGCAAGGTTGTTGCCGGCGGATTCAGCTTCACCGTTCCCGGCACCGCCACCAATGGGCAGACGTATCAGATTCAAGTGGCGCGAGCTTCGGCCACCTCCGACGGCATCGGCGCGCCCGGCTCGGATGTTTACATTGCCACGCCCACCAACGGCGCCCTTGCCGGCGGCACCATCAACTCCCTCAAGACCGTCACCGTCGGCCAGCGCCGCTACACCGTCGGCAACGTCTATCCCTTCCGCTGGTTCAACGCCGGCGATTTCGGCAACTCCAGCCTCGCCAACGCCGACGTCGTGCAGGTGTTCCAGTCTGCCATCTACAACCTGAACAATCCGCCGGCGGGCAGCGACTTTTTGGATGCCATGGATTCCTGCTGCGGCACCGTGGATACCTCCACCAACGGGATGTATACCTACCCGGCGTCGCTGACGAACACTCTCGTCACCAGCACCACCAACATCTTCGTCAACACTGTCATCACCACCAACGTGACTTGGAACACCAACACCAGCGCGCTGACGAACTTTGCCTTCGACGTGTCCTTCACTAACTTCACGACCAACGTCGTCTCCGGCACGAACTTTGTTCTCCAGGTCATCACCACCTACCAGACCAACGTGCTGGGAGGCACCATCATCATCACCCAGAACATTTTTAACACCACCAACACCAGCTCCTTCACCAACATCTCCGTCAACACCACCGCGCAACTCCCCTTGTATGATGGCAACGACACGCTGATCAACTCCGTCGCCTTCGGTGATGGCAACCTGGATGTCGCGGATGTTTACGTAACCTTCCGCCGCTCGCTCGACCCCTCGCGCACCTGGTTTCAACGGTTCTGGACCAACGGCGTGCGCGGCGCCGTCACCACGCCCAACGTCTTCAACCACTTCGCAGCGGCCAACGTGAAAACACCCGCGCCGAATAAATCCAGCGGCGGCACCAGCTCCGCCGTCACCGTGAAACCCGCCGTCATCTTCACTGCCAGCGACGCCGTCACCGGCCCCGGCCAGACGGTGGCAATCCCCATCACCGCAAACATCCTCGGCAATTACCCGCTGCGCGTCCTCATGCTCAACCTCACGGTCGAAGCCTTGGATGGCTCGCCCACCATCACCACGCCCGTTCAATTCATCCCCAACCCCGCGCTCGGTACGCCCTACGCCACCACCCAGGAAGGCGCGAATAATTACGGCGCCGTCTGGTTGAACAACACCATCGTCGGCCTCACTGGCAACGCCACCGTCGGCACCCTTCAGATCACCCTGCCTGCGGGCGCCACCGCCGCTTCCGCCTACGCCATACACTTTGCTCACGCCTCCGCCTCGCCCAACGGCGTTGCCGTGTTCCCCAAGACTACCTACACCGGCCTCGTCACACTCGGCGACCGCTCCACGTCTTCATGGAACGACGGCATCCCTGACTCATGGCGTCTGCGGAATTTCGGAACGATTTATAACATCCTCTCCGCCGCGCACGCCGACGCCGATGGCGACAGCGCGGATAATTGGAAGGAATACAAGGCCGGCACAAACCCGAATGATGCGAAGTCCGTGCTGCGGATGCAGCCCGTCTCCAGCCCGTTCAACGTCCGCTGGCCCTCGATCTTCGGCAAGACCTACATCATCGAACGCAGCACCGCCCTCTACAGCGGCAACTGGTCCACCATCTCCACCAACTCCGGCACTGGCGATGACATCCAGATTCTGGACGACAACAGCAGCGTCGGCAGCACGCGCTTCTACCGCGTTCGCGTGGCGGAATGATGTCGTCATGGATCGAAAACAGACGCGACCATGACGGTAACGCCGCTCTCGTGAATGAATCCTATCGTGTGACACCATGACAACGCCTGTTTACGGTCACACCAACCCAACGGAGCAGCAGAAAGTCGCCAACCCGGTCAAGTGCCACGCGGAGGCCATTGAACTGCGACCGGAAATGGAGCAGGAATATCGAAGTCTCCACGCAAATGTCTGGCCGGAGGTTGTCGCCGCAATCAAAAAGGCGAACATCCGCAATTTCAAAATCTTCCTGACCGAAATTGAGGGCAAAAAATACCTCGTCAAATTTTTTGAATACACGGGCGACGACGCGCAGAAAGATTTTGCCTCCATCGCCGAAGACCCGACCACACGCGCTCAATGGTGGCCGCTGACGGACGCGTGCCAAAAGCAACTGGCCGGCACGCCGGAGGGTGAGCAATGGAAACCTCTCGAGATGATCATGCACCTTCCGTAGGCGGACATTTAACAAACTGAAATTATGTATTTTGGAATCCATTCGCTGTTGTTCAAGGAGACGTTTATTGAAGCGGATCTGCCGGTGCTAGATCACTGCAAGGCCATGGGCTTCGATGCGGTGGAGATTATCCCGTTCGACCCTGACAACTTTCCGGCGGCGAAAGTCCGCCGGGCGAGTGAGGATCTCGGCCTCGTGATCAATACCGGCTACGGCATGCCCAGGGAGTGCAACACTATCAGCCCCGACCCGGCCGTTCGGCGTGCGGGCATCGAGTTGTCCAGAAAGCTCGTTGACCTCTCCGCCGAAGCGGGGGCGAAAGTTTTTGGGGGTGTGATTTACTGCGGCTGGGGATATCTGTCTGGCAAGATGCGAACCGATGACGAATGGAAATGGGGCGTAGAGTCCATGCGCGAGATTGCCGAATACGCGCGGCGACAAGCTCCGGATCTCGTTCTAGGCATCGAGCCGCTCGGACGATTTGAGTCGCACTTCATCAATATTGCCAGCGATGCTCTCAAGTTTATCAACGATGTCGGTATGCCGAACATCAAGGTTCACCTCGACACTTTCCACATGATCCGGGAAGAGCGCAACCTGACCGATGCGATTGTTGGTTGCGGGGCAAAGCTCGGCTACATGCATGCCTGTGAGAATCATCGTGGCATCCCCGGAGACGGGTTGATGCCGTGGCTGGAGGTGTTTGAGGCCTTGGCGCGGATCAAATATGACGGCTGCGTGACCATTGAGTCCTTCGATCCGAATATGCCGAAAATTGCATCGCTATGTTGTATCTGGCGTAAACTTGCCGACAGCCCGGAACAACTGGCGACCGAGGGTTTGGCCTACTTAAAATCTGTCCAGCAGCAGGTCCAAGCCAAGGGAAAGAAATGAATCATGAAACGATCTGAAATTAACCGGCTGATTTGTCAGGCCAAAGAGTTTTTTGCCAGACACCATTTCCAGATGCCGCCCTTCGCCCACTGGACGCCGGCGGACTGGCAGCGCGTCGGCTCGGAGGCCGATGAAATCCGCCAGTGCCACCTCGGCTGGGATTTGACTGATTTTGGCAGTGGTGATTTTCACAAGGTCGGACTCCTCTTGTTCACTATCCGCAACGGCCATCCGAGCCTTCGGAAAAAAGGGAAGGCCTACGCGGAAAAAATTATGATTGTCGGGCCGGAACAGGTTACGCCCTGGCATCACCACAAAGCGAAGATGGAGGACATCATCAACCGCGGCGGAGGCAGGCTCGTCATGGAGGTGCGGCAGGCGGATGCGGCCGGCCAGCCGACCAACGAAGACGTGACCGTTTCGACCGACGGTGTGCGGCGCACTGTTCCGGCCAACTCAACCATTGTCCTCTCGCCCGGGGAGAGCATCACGATACCCCGTCAGCTCATTCACCAATTCTATGGGGAGAAGAATGGGTCGCCAGTTTTGGTTGGCGAGGTGTCAGACGTCAACGACGACGCCACGGACAACTATTTTTCAAGCCCGGTCGGCCGCTTTCCGGATATTGTCGAGGATGAACCGCCGGTTCATCTCCTGTGCACGGAATACCCCGTTTTTCCGTGAGCACTTTTTCTCTGGCGGAAGAAACCGTTGGGTTGAAATGACAAACTGCAATTTGAAATGCCTGGCCCTGGTGCTGCTGCTGGTGAGTCAGGTAGTCCAGTCCGCGAACGCCAAGTTCTCGGCCTATTATTCGCGCGTTGATTCCGGTGCGGCTTTCGAGAAATTCTCCCGCACAGGCGATGATGCGGACATCATCGTGCAATTGGACAGGCCCGAAGGACAGTTGGTGTTTTGGCGCGGCAACAGCTATCTGCCCTGCTGGAAAACGAAGAGCGGCCAATGGAATTTGATGGAACTGGTTTCCCGGAGCGGCGACGGCAGCGCCACCATGCCGGATCGGGTCAACCTTTTCTCGCGTGTCGCCATCATTGAAAGCACCGCGTCAAAGGTGGTTGTTCTTTGGCGTTACTTGTCGCGCTTTACGCCCGGCAATCCGCATGGAAACTTGGACCCGAATAATTTTGTGGAGGAATTATTCACCATCACGCCGAACGGCCGGGTGACCCGGGCGGTAAAGCAAGGGACGAAAACCATCGAGGAATGGAATGATCCGTTGAACCAAACCACCCAAGAACTGCAGTTCGGCAAAGCTGGCATCACTGAAGTCCGTCGGAAGAATCCAAGGCATTCGTCGCCACCGGCTACAATCAAAGGCAATCGGATAAAAGGACCGGTGGTGTTGTCGCCGTGCGCGTGGTTCAAGTTTGATGAGGGGCAGGGTGGTGTTACCAAAGAAAGCATTTCCCAACTCAGCCTCACGGTTGCTGGCCACAAGGCACTGTGGAAGCAGGGCGTCTCTGGCACGGCACTGGAATTTGACGGCTATCATACGGTCGTAGCGCTGCCAGCCGCCCAAGCGCCGAATATCCAAGGTGGCGATTTGACGCTGGAAGGATGGTTTGCGCTGGGGGCTTACCCGTGGAACTGGTCGCCGATTGTGCAGCAGGGAGATGATGACGGTTTCTTCCTTGGGGTGGACGGCCACGGGTATCCGGGTTTCATGGCCAAGGTCGGCGGAGTGTGGCAACAGCTCGGTGTCACCAACTGTCCGCCTTACACGGATGCCAACCATCTGGCGCTATTCTGTTGGCATCATATCGCCGGCACTTACAGCAAAGCGGATGGCCTGATGCGCCTCTATATCAACGGGCAGGAAGTGGCCAGCAAGCAGGTGGGTTTGGGCGGAGTGCAAACTGCAAAGGCCGATGTCCATGTGGGCAAGGCCGGTATCTTGCGGATGCCAACCGAGGCTCATAATAGCCAACCCGGTGATTGCGGCTTGGACGGTTTGATTGACGAAGTGAAAATCTACACGGTTGCGTTGAGTGGAAACCAGGTGGCTGCGAGTTATCAAAACTTTAATCCCGGCCCGGCCATCATCCATGCGCCCGATATGCAACCTCGCGCGCTGCCCAATCCTGGCACCGGCGGAGAGTTCAAGGGCATTTACACGCATCTCTCATACTATGAAACTTGGGAGAACATGTGGCGGTTCGGCCAATACCCCGACGTGGTGGTGGGGTTCGATCAGCTTCCCATCAAATACGTTTTCTGGCGCGGTGTCAGCTTTGTGCCGATGATCGTGAATGAGGCGAACCAGTGGTATAACAATGAGTTCACTGAAACGGGTTTCAACGCCAAAGCACCGGGCGACAATGAACCCATGTCCGACAAAGGCTGTTGGAATTCCCACGTCCGCATCCTCGAAAATACTCCGGCACGCGTAGTCGTCCACTGGCGGTGCTGGTTGTCCAACCCGGATCATCATTGGGCCTATCACGATGCGGCCACGGGCTGGGGCGACATTTCCGACTGGTATTACTACATCTATCCGGATGGCGTCGCGACGAAGCGGATGCGGTGTTATACATCCGATCTGGCCGGCTGGCACGAATGGCAAGAATCAATCATCGTTTCCGGCGAGGGACAACATCCTGAAAGTGTCATCGAAAAAACGCCGGCCATCACGCTGGTGGACGCGTCCGGCAAAGCTTTCGATTACAACTGGAATCCCGATCCGCCAAAGCCGGATTTCCGTGGCAAAATCATTCAGAAGATTAATTTCACCGGTCAATACGATCCGTTCACCATCCAAAAATTTGATGGTGGCGATGTTTACTCGGCTGGGCGCACTTGGTATTCGGTCTTCCCCACTTGGAATCACTGGCCCACCGCCCAGGCCAACTCCTCGGAACGCAATGCGAGCTTCCCGGACCGGGCCGCACACAGTTCGCTCACCCACTTGTTCTGGCCGTTGAGCGGGCAGCAACAAGGCGACGTTCCATTTCTCGAGAAGATACTTATGGAAGGGATGACCGACCAGAGTGCCGTTTCGCTGGTCAGCTTGGCGAAATCGTGGTTGCAGTCGCCGCTGCTCGAAACCGTTTCCGACTGCCGCAGTTTGGGCTACGATCCTTCGCAGCGCGCTTATGTGCTGTGCGCCACCGGTTCGTCTCCCTCATTCAGTATCGCGGCATCCGCCCAGCACCCGATCGTCAATCTCTGCTTTCTGGTGAAGAACTGGAATTGTGAGGACGCGGCGCAACTGGAAATCAACTCGAAGCCCGCGCCCGCCAGCCCGGCCTTCCGGCAGGGAATTGTGCGGGATACGAATGGTCAGCCCACCCTGCTGGTCTGGGTGCAGATGCAG
>JANMJO010000292.1:0-4684 GCA_031371425.1 Verrucomicrobiales bacterium
CATCGCGCTCACGCTGGCGGCCAAGGCTTACGCGTTTCTGAAAGGCCGCGGCTACGTGACGCCGCAGGACGTGAAGAGCATCGGCATGGACGTGTTGCGCCACCGCGTGGCCATCACCTACGAAGCCGAGGCCGAGGAAAAAACCAGCGAAACGGTCATCCAAAAAATCTTTGATGAACTGCCCGTGCCGTGAAAACGAAGGCAGAATTATGAATGAAGAATGCAGAAAACCACGCCGCCGCGTAGCATGAGTCGAAGAAAATTCATCGAATCACAAGGAGCGACCTGCAAGAACTGGCAGTGGAGTTGGTCTTTTATTAACAAAGACAAGCGCATAATCATTTTCGGCGCGTGGGATCGAGATACCTTTGGCAAAAGAACAAAAATACTCTCCGAAGACTGGAGAGAAAATCAGCGCGGTATAAAGCCAGCGTTTGGTCAATCGCTTGAACACATACGATTGATAGAGGAAGAAGGATACCAGTTGATGACCTTCTCCATGCACTGGAAGGAAGGTAAAGACGGGCATCCCAAGATTGGCGGATTTACCCCGAAACTTACCAAAAGAAGGCTTACAAAGGTCGGTGGTGATTGGTTTGCGTCGGACTATGACGACACGAGCTCGGTCATATTGGCCGAAGAGATTTCTTCGCCGGAAAAATATTCCGAAGGCGCACGGGTATCAGTCACAATCAATGCTTACGAACGCAACCCAAAAGCTCGCGCTGCTTGTGTTGCGCATCATGGTCATGTTTGTGCGGTTTGTGGATTCGATTTTGCCCATGACTATGGCGACCTCGGCAAAGGTTTTATTCATGTTCACCACGTTGTCCCGATTGGAAAAATTGGCATGCAATACAAAATAAATCCGATTAAAGACTTAATTCCAGTTTGCCCGAACTGTCATGCTATGATTCATCGCGCTGAACCACCTTTGACGGTTGAGCAACTTCGCCAGCACATCAGCGATTTGAAAAAGTCATGAGGAATTCTTCATTCTGCATTCATAATTCTGCCTTCCCATGATCCCCCGCGAGATTCTCAAAAAAATCCGGCAGATCGAGCTGCGCACGAACCGCCTCGTGACCGCGTTCGCAGCCGGAGCGCGGGCTTCAGCCCGCTTCACCGCCCGCACACCTGCCGTGTCCAAAACGAATCCGGCGCTCAATGCCACCCGCCCGTTGAAGCGGCGTGAACGCTGCGCTCCCGTCAGCCGAAATTCAAAACCCATCGAATTCGATGGGTTTGGGAATTATGGCGAATTCGCCATAATTAAACGGCGGGCGATGGTTTTAACCCCGTCGAATTCGACGGGATTAGAATTTAAGCCAGCCAATGAATGCCATGACTAAAGCCAGCAAATCTATCATCGCTGTCAAAGGCAGCCCGGTCACTGTCGTCAGGGAAAACGACACTGACTACATTTCGCTTACGGATATTGCGAAGCACAAAGAACCCGATCGGGCGGATCAGATCATTCAGAACTGGATGCGAAACCGCAATACGGTGGAGTTTTTGGGCGTCTGGGAGCGATTGAACAACCCTGGTTTTAAACCCCTCGAATTCGAGGGGTTTAAAAGTCGGGCGGGTTTGAACAGCTTTGTGTTGACCCCGCGCCAGTGGATTGAGGCCACAGCTGCCATCGGTTTGGTTTCCAAGTCGGGCCGCTACGGTGGCGGCACGTTCGCGCACCGGGACATCGCGTTTGAATTTGCCTCGTGGATTTCCGTCGAGTTCCGGCTTTATCTCATCAAAGAATTCCAGCGGCTCAAGGAGGACGAGAACCGCCGGCTCTCGCTCGCATGGAATCTCAATCGCACGTTGTCGAAGTTGAATTACCGCATCCACACTGACGCGGTGAAGGCACACCTGATTCCGGCCGAGGTCACACCCGCACAGGCGGCCATCACTTACGCGACCGAAGCGGATTTGCTAAACGTCGCACTTTTCGGTCATACCGCGCGACAATGGCGCGACGCGAATCCCAAGCTGGAAGGCAACGTCCGCGACTACGCGGGCATCGAACAACTTCTGGTTCTCGCCAACATGGAGGGCATGAATGCCGAATTCATTCACATGAAATTGGCGCAAGGCGAACGGTTGAAAAGGTTGAATCAAATCGCCATTCGTCAGATGCAGGTTTTGACTTCCTCGAATCTGAAGGCATTGCCGGGCGCGAAATAATTTCACCATGATTCCCCGCGAGATTCTCAAAAAAATCCGGCAGATCGAGCTGCGCACGAACCGCATCGTGACGGAAACGCTCGCGGGCCAATACCATTCCGTCTTCAAGGGCCAGGGCATGAACTTCGACGAGGTGCGCGAATACCAGCCCGGCGACGACGTGCGCGCGATCGACTGGAACGTCACCGCGCGGATGAACCATCCGTTCATCAAGAAGTTCGTCGAGGAACGCGAACTCACGCTCATGCTCGTCGTGGACGTGAGCGGCTCGGGTCTGTTCGGTTCGCGCGACCAATCCAAGCGCGAACTCGCCGCCGAGATCGCTTCCGTGCTCGCCTTCTCCGCCATCCGCAACAACGACAAGGTCGGGCTCATTCTTTTCAGCGACGAGGTGGAGAAATTCATCCCGCCGCGCAAGGGCAGGGGTCATGTGCTGCGGGTGATCCGGGAGGTTTTATTCTTCGAGCCCAAGAAGCGCGGGACGGATTTGAACAAGGCTTTGGAATTTCTCATGCGCGTGCAGTCGCACAAGGCGGTGACGGTAGTCGTCTCGGATTTTCTGACGGCGGATGGCGGCGGCGCGTTGCCGAAAGCCACGCAGACCGCGCTGCGCCAGACCAATCGCAAGCATGATGTCGTGGCTGTGCAGATCACCGACCGTTACGAACTGGAACTGCCCGCGCTGGGCCGCCTCGTGCTGGAAGACGCGGAGACGGGCGAAGTGGTGGAGCTGAACACCTCGAATGCCAGTGGTCGCGATGCCTTCGCGCTGCGCCAGCAAAAACAAATTGGCGCGCTCGCGAAACAATTCCGCGCGTCGGGAATTGATTCGATTCAACTCCGCACCGACCAGCCCTACGGCGTGGCGCTGGGGAAATTTTTCGAGACGCGCGAGAAGCGGAGGCTGCGGGGATGAGTCCAAAGTCTAAAGTCCAAAGTCCAAAGTGGGCGCAGCCGACAGCGATGTCGGCGTTGGTGGTCACGAACAGCAACATCGCGCCGCCGCCCGGTTCATCGCCGCTCGTGGACATCCGCGAGATCAAGCCGCCGGTGGAAATCCCGAGCGGCTACGAATGGCTTTGGTGGACGCTGGGCGTGTTGGCGGTCGTCATCGCGGCGTGGTTGCTGTGGCGTTGGTGGCAGAAGCGCAAGGCGCAGGTGGCCATCGTGCCGGTCGTGCCGGCGCATGTGCGGGCGCGACAGAAATTGCGGGCGGCGCTGACGCTCATCGCGCAGCCGAAGCCATTTTGCATCGCGGTCTCGGACGCGGCGCGCGCGTATTTGGAGGAGCGGTTTAATTTCCACGCGCCGGAGCGGACGACGGAGGAATTCTTGCGCGAGTTGAGCGCCACGGAGTTGCTGGCCAAGCCGCAGAAGGAAAGTCTCGGCAAATTTCTGGAGAGCTGCGACCTGGTGAAATTCGCCAAATATACCCCGGGCGAACCGGAGCTCCGCGAGCTTTACGGCTCGGCGTTGCGGTTGGTGGATGAAACTGAACCACGGGAAGTTCAGGGTTCAGAGTTCAGAGTTCAAATTTCAAAATGACCTTCGCGCATCCATATCTTTTGCTGCTGCTTCTGCTGCTGCCGTTGGCGGCGTGGTTGAAGGGGCGGCGCGGGCCGTCTTCGGCGTTCTTGTATTCATCGGTGAAGCTGGCGGAAGGTTTGACGAGCGTGACGCGGTCGCGCGTGGGGACTTTTCTGGCGGCGATGCAATGGCTGACGCTGGCACTGTTCATCATCGCCCTTGCGCAACCGCGTCGCGACCGCAGCGAGACGAAGGTTACGGCGAGCGGCGTGGATATCGTGGTGGTGTTCGACATGTCGGGCAGCATGCAGTCGGAGGATTTCGAGGTGCGCGGCGGGCGCGTGAACCGGTTCAACATGGCGCGTTCCGTGTTGGAGGGATTCATCGCCAAGCGCGCGAACGACCGCATTGGGCTGGTGGTGTTCGCGTCGCAGGCGTATATCGCCACGCCGCTGACGCTGGACCACGATTTTCTGCTGCACAATCTGGAGCGGCTGCAGATCGGCAACATTGACGCGAACCAGACGGCGATTGGTTCGGGCTTGAGCACGGGGCTGAACCGGCTGCGCGATCTGAAGTCGAAGAGCAAGATTGTGATTCTCATGACGGACGGCGTGAACAACGCGGGCAAGATCAACCCATTGACGGCGGCGGACGCGGCGCGGGCGTTGGAGGCGAAGGTCTACACCATCGGCGTGGGGATGCGTGGCGAAGCGCCGATGCCGGTCTTCATGAACGGTCAGAAGGTCGGCTACCAGCCGCAGGCGGTGGACATTGACGAGGACACGCTCACGGAGATTGCGAAGCGGACGGGCGGAAAATATTATCGCGCGGACAACACGGAAAATTTCAAGGCGATCTACACCGAGATTGACAAGCTGGAGAAGACGGAGGCGACGATTAAAAAATATGCGCACTACGACGAGCTGTTCGCGTGGGCGCTGCTGCCGGGGCTGCTGTTGCTGCTGGCGGA
>JANMJO010000308.1:0-5307 GCA_031371425.1 Verrucomicrobiales bacterium
GCAGCGTTATTTTGTTCAGCAGCTTTGCGATACCATTTCACCGCTTCCAACCCATCCTTCTCAAGGCCACCGCCCTTGGTGTAGAAGAGTTCTAGAACGATATGAGCATCGGCGTCATTTTGCTCGGCAGCTTTGCGATACCACTTTACTGCCTCCGCCTCGTCCTTCGCGACACCTCGGCCATAGTAGTAGCAATTGCCCAAAACAAATTGAGCCTTGGCATAATTCTGTTCGGCAGCTTTGCAATACCAGTTTACTGCCTCCGCCTCATTCTTTTCTGCGGCGACGCCCTTGGTGTAGCAATTACCCAGATAGTATTGCGCGTAAACATTATTCTGTTGAGCAGCTTCATCCAACCAGTTTTCCAACCACTTGATCGCATCCGTATAATCCTTTGGCACACCATCGCCTTTAGCATAGCGGTGGCCCAGATCGTATAAACCGTCGGCCAGCATGTATAGAGCGTCGGCATCATTTTGCTCGGCAGCTTTGCAAAACCACCCGCGAAATGGCTTCAACGATTCCTTCACAACGCCACCGTAGTGGCGGAAGCCCCGATTGCTAAATCGAGCAATGGCGTAGGTGTAGGCAAGCCGGGCTAGCAGGGTTTGCTTTTGAGAATAATTACCGTTTTGCAAGCTCTCTTGCGCGGCAGTTGTCCAGTGCAAAGCGCCACTATGGGTGTTGACTGCTAAACACTTCTCCAGACATCGGATGCCAAGCTTGAGTTTTGCGTTCACCCTGTTGTTGAGGGCATCCAACAAATCCAAAATGGGTTGTGCTTGGTTAAGATCGAAATCCCCAAGCGTGGCGAGAGCCATCTCTGGAACGAGTTCTATCGCCCTTCGGAGTTGCGGGATTGCATCACTAGGATTGCCGGTTCTTGTAATATATTTCGCCAGAAAGAAACGGTATTTGGCTTCGTCGGGTTGGCATTTGACCGCCTTTTCAGCGATTTTGACCGCATCACCAAACCGCCCCAAGGCATAAAAAGATGTCGCAGCTTGAAAGAAGGATTCAGCGGCGAGCGCGCTGAGATCGGAGGCTGAAGCCCCTGCCTGACCGGCGAACTTTTGGCTCACATTCTTGTTCAGGACATTGGTCAATCGGGCGGCATCGGGATAGGTCTCAACGAACGCGTATTTTCCAGCGCGGGTGAAGTAATCCGCAGCCTTCTCGATATTGCCCAGCGCGGGAACGTAAAGGTAAATCATACCGATGCGGTGCAGGACAAAATAATCGGAGAGCAGCAACTTTTCGGCGTCGAGCAACTCGCGCAACGCATCCTGATACATGTCTTCCTCCTTTAGTGCGTTGTTCAGGAACTTCAACCCCATCTCGATATGATGCTGGCGCTGCTTTTGGCTGTCCGGGATGCGCAACAATTCCGCGATATTCTCCTGCAAAAGATTGCTGGTTTTGGCTTCGTCCAGTAGCAAATCCAATCGTTGGCTGACTTGGGTCAAGTGCCATGATATTCCACTGAGTTGACTGTTTATCCCGCTCAGTTGGCTTTTCAGGCCAGAGAAACCATCATACAGCTCGCCGCAAATTCTGTGTCCGGTGGCGTCGAGCGCATTGATCTGGTCGTTGGAGGTCTGCTCGATGTAGCGGCCCACGGATTCAGAGGTGTATTTGGCAAGCGAAACGTCTTTGACGTAATCAAACCAACTCCCGGCGAAGTTGGAGTCTTTGGAAAGCGGATTCCAATAGGTAAAGAGGAACGGCGGATTTTTTACGAGATTAGACATAAGAAAATAGTTTCGGACTTTTCATCCTAGAAAATCCTCAAAAGCTTCGTTGTTCTTTTTGTTACCCGTGTGTTTTCCGTGGTTAGTCCAAGCCGTAGGTTTTGTCCACGGTCTTGGCCAAGCTGGAGCACTTGGATGGCGAAACATGTTAATATGTCCTTGGAAGTGACGTAAGACCGAAGATTGTTTGCGCAACCATTCATCGGGTTTAGAAAGGTTGGTGTCGTAACTCCAACTGCCGAGCGCAGCTATTTTCGCGGGCCTCAAACAATCGATCAACCTATCTACCCATTTCCAAAGGCAAGGCAACTTGGAGAAATCCGAATGGATACCAGAGTTTCCTGTGGTTTTCTGGCCGCAGCGAAACCACGGCCAAACATTGTAGATGAAAATCCTATTTTCTCCGATATACCGAATCCATTCTTGTTCACTGCCGAAACGGGCTTTGGCTTTATTCTTGAAAGCACCGAACAATTTCAGTGATGCGCGATCTTTCGCTTTGTGGCTCAAAATTTCATTTACCCGTTCCACACCCCAATCAGTTCCTGCGATGGCTTTTTCATAAGAAAATGGATAATAGTCTTTTGCCAAGATTAGGATTGGCTGTGCTTCGGAATTGGGATACTGACTCCAACACCATAGACAGAAATCAGACCAAGGCCCAAATAAGATTGAGAGGCCAGTATCCCCACCTGGGATGTTAAAACCTCGCAGATGTTCGTCAGATGGTGAACCTCTTAAACCCTTTGCCTGAGCCAACGGTTTGAGATTTATGAAATTGCAGCCATTAAATATCAAGGAAGAAGGTGGTGAATGGGTTAAACAAGTGCACGACCCTTCTATGTTGACCTTCAACCGACCAGCCAAACCCAAAGGTGCTGTAAGGGGAGCTTCCCCATTCGCTAAGTAATTGATTGGGTTTGGACACCGCTGGCCGAAACAAAGTTCGCATGTTTTTTTATCCGTCATTTGGCTGAGAGTCTTGCCGCCGTGACTGGAGTGTGGATCAACACCTTTAGCAATGTCCGCAGCCAAATTTATTAAACATGGATACTGTTCCCCGACGTAGCTCCAAATGGTTTTTCTCATAATTATAATTTCACCCAATCTTTTTCCATATTGTTTCACCACCTCCATTTCACCATAACTGCAATCAGGGAAAAAGTTTTTTAGTGCCGCATCCGCCGGGACCGTTCCGCTGCGAGACTTTTTCAAGAGGTTCTAACTCAATCTGCGTTAATCGGCGGAATCTGCGGATGAAGCTGGCTGACGCGCACCGGGCATTTATATTCCGCAGTCGCGCTGCTAAAATCTTGCCGTGCCAAGTGATGCCGCCATCTGGAAATAGTTGAATCAACCTGCCCGCCTCGGCATCAACAACATCATCATCCCCACAGGCGGCGTCATCCCGCCCGGCACGGTGATCGGACCTTGAAGACTGGCAAGACCAGTTTGGATTTGTTTCCGCCGCTACTCGGCCTTGGAGACTTCCATAGTCTCCTCACGTTTGTGCGCGGCGTCTTCCTCCGCGTCCACCGATCGCGCGGCGGAGGGCACGAGCAGTTTCTGCCCGGTCGCGTCTTCGTCGGAGCGGTGGAACTTCACGCTCACAATCTTGCTGATGCCGTGTTCTTCCATCGTCACGCCGTAGAGCACGTCGGCCATGCCGATGGTGCGCTTGTTGTGCGTGATGATGATGAACTGCGAGTGCATGATGAACCGTTGCAACACGCGGATGAAGCGGTTGATGTTGGACTCGTCGAGCGGCGCGTCCAGCTCGTCCAGCACGCAGAACGGGCTGGGCTTCACCTGATAAATGGAGAACAGCAGCGCCACGGCGGTCATCGTCTGCTCGCCGCCGGAGAGCAGCGAGATGGTTTGCAATTGTTTGCCGGGCGGCTTGGCCACGATGTCGATGCCGCACTCCAGCACGTCGTTTTCGTCGGTGAGAATCAAGTCTGCTTTGCCGCCGCCGAAGACTTCCACGAACATCGTGCGGAAGTTGTCACGGATCTGGTTGAAGGTCGTCACGAACATCTCGCGCGTCTGCGTGTTGATGCGGTTGATGACTTCCATCAACTGCGCTTTCGCTTCCACGAGGTCGTCGTATTGCTTGGTGAGGAACTGGTGGCGCTGCTCGGACTCCTCGTATTCCTCGATGGCGACGAGGTTCACCGGGCCCATCTCGTCAATTTTGGCTTGGAGCGCCTCGACCTGCTTGGTGACTTCCGCCCAATCGGTCGCGGCACCAGCGGCGGCCATCTCCTCGGGCGTGAGTGTCTGCACCTGGGCCGGACCTTCGTCGGCGTAGGTGATGGTGATGCACTCGCTGCGGATGTCGTCAATGTTGACGTGGTATTTCTGCTGCACGCGCTCGCGGAGGTTCTGCACGGCCATGTTCTTCTGCGCGAGTTCGACCTCGATGTTGCCGCGCTGGGATTGGATTTCCGTGAGCCGCTGCCGCTGTTCGCGCAACGCCTGGTCGCGCGCCGCGATGTCGGTTTCCTGCGCGGATTTCTGCTGCGAAATTTCGGCGGCCTGCGCGTTCACCTGCTCGCGGTCGTGGCGCAACTTCTCGATCTGCTGCCGCGACTCGACGATCTCGCCCTCGGCCTGCGCCTTGCGCGTGACGAACGCGGAGACCTCGTTGCGCAACCGCGCGAGCGCCTGCGTGAGTTCGGCGATGCGCTGTTCCAGCGGCTGCTGCTGGCGGCGGTGCGAGGCGACCATCTGCTCCTCGGTGGCGAGGGCGATCTTGCTCTCGGTGAGCGCGGTGGTGGCGGTATCGCGGTGCGTGCGCAACTGTTCGAGGCTCGCGGTCAGTTCGGTGACGGTCTGCTGGCAGGCGCGCTCGCGGGTTTCGAGTTCGGAAATTTTGTCGGCCAGGACGGAACGTTTCTGCAAACCTTCCTGCTCCTGCGCGGCGAGACTTTGCACCTCGAACACGACGGTTTCAATTTTCTGGTGCAACAGGCGGCTGGAACTTTGTAGCGCGTTGACCTCGCCCTCGCGCGTGGCAATGGCGACTTCCTGATTGCGTAATTCCGTCTGCGCTGCTTGCAGGCTCGCCTGCAATTCCGTCTGCTCGCTCTGCAACGCGCCGCGCCGCTTGCTGGCTTCGGCGACCTTTTCCTGAAGCTCGAGCACGTCGGCCTGCAGTTCCGTGATCTGGTTTTTGCGGCCAAGAATCGAGCCGGGCGCTTTGGCGTTGCCGCCGCCGTTGAGGTAGCCGCCGGTGTAGATGCCGTGGCGGTTCAACAGGTCTCCGCTCAACGTCACGAAGTCGCAACCCGCGTGGCCGTTCTGAATCTGCGCGGTCGCCGTGCCGAGGTCGGCGGCGATGAATGTGTGGCCGAGCAGCGACTCCAAAAGCTGTTCCACCGAAGGGTCGGTCTTCACGACGCTCAACGCGTGAATAATTTCGCCGGAGGCAATGGTCTTGTCCGACTCCGCGCCGGGCGCGGGCGAGAGGTCGCCGCCGAAAATCAATTGGCCGGAATTTTTCCGCTCGATGGCCAGTGCCGCGACGCTCGCGCGCCCGGCCTTGCTCGCGGTG
>JANMJO010000269.1:0-7833 GCA_031371425.1 Verrucomicrobiales bacterium
AAGAGTCTGGCTTACGCGTTCACTTATCGCGCAGCGGACAAGACCTTGACCGACGTGGATGTGAATGCGGCGCACGAGAAAGTCGTGACCGCGTTCAAGGTGCAGTTGATGGCAACGTTGCGCGAGAGCTGACAATTGGCAGATCAAATAAAACTGTGGCCGCAAATTTGCCGGTGGCATTGCGTGCCGCTGCTTCCCCCTCACCCCGGCCCTCTCCCTCGGGGAGAGGGAGAACCGTTCTCCAGTCTGCATCGAAAACCTGCGGCTGGATTGATACGAACCGCGTTCCAACCTGACGGCGACAACCACGGCTGTCTCCTCTCCCAGAGGGAGAGGGCTAGGGTGAGGGGAAACGGTGCGTGGAAAACATGGCGGCTACAGATCTATTGAAACCGCTCTAGAACAGCGCGGCTTGCCGAAGCGCGGGCTGGTATTCCACAGGCAATGGTGCGCGGGCTTCGGTGAGGTGCGGCTTGCGGACTTGCTGGCGCAACTTTGCGATCTCCGCTCCCGCCAATTCATCGCAGCGTTCGTTGAGTTTGTGGCCGACATGGCCTTTGAGCCAGCGCCACGAAATGGTGTGGCCGGCGGTCAGCGCGTCGAGCTCCCGCCATAAATCCTGATTCTTCACCGGCTCTTTCGCGGCAGTTTTCCAGCCGCGCGCCTTCCAGCCTTTGAGCCATTCGCAGACGCCCTTGCGGAGATACTGCGAATCGGTGAAGAGTTCAACCTTGCTGGGTTCGGGCAAGGCGCGCAGCGCTTCGATGGCGGCTTGCATTTCCATCCGGTTGTTGGTGGTGGCAAAAACTCCGCCGCTCAACTCGCGGACGCGCCCCTCGGTTTCGAGCACGGCGGCCCAACCGCCGGGGCCGGGGTTGGGCTCGCACCCGCCGTCGGTGTGAATGGTGATGTGCTTCATTGCAGAGCGAATGTTGAGGCTCACACCAGCTTCTTTAGCCGCGCATCTTCGGCGAGCTTTTTGACCAGCTCCTTGATTTTCTGCGCCTGCGATTTGTGCGCGAGCAGGACGGCGTCGTCGGTCTGGACGAGGATGGAATCGCGCAGGCCGACGATGGCGATGGGCGTGCGGCGGTCTTTGCTGCGGGCGTCGTAGATGATGTTCCGTGCGGCGTCCACGTGGATGAAGTCGGCCACGGCGCAGTTGCCTTCGGCGTCGGCCTTGATGTGGCGGGCGAGGGCGGGCCAAGCGCCGAGGTCATCCCAGGCGAACGCGCCGTCGGCGACGATGACGTTTTGCGCGTGCTCCATCAGGGCGTAATCAATCGAGATTTTTTTGATCGCGGGATATTCCTTGGCGAGAACCTTGGCGAGCTTCGGGCCGTTGGTGGCGACCTTGAACCAGCGCTGGCACGCGGCGAACATTTCCGGCTGATGTTTCTCCAAGCTGTTGGTGATCGTGACGAAGCTCCAGATGAACATCCCGGCGTTCCAGCGATACTCGCCGCTGTTCAGGTATCCGAGCGCGGTGTCGAAGTTGGGCTTCTCGACGAACCTCTCGGCCTTGAAGAACGTGGTCCGGGTCTTCTTCGCGCCGGTCGGCGTGGGCAATTCCGGGCCGGTGTGGATGTAGCCGTAGCCCGTCGCCGGCTCGGTGGGTTTGATGCCGATGGTGATGATGGCCTGCCCGCGTGCAGCGAGGTCGAAGGCGTCGGACAAGACTTGCTGAAACTTTTTCTCCTCGGGAATGACGTGGTCGGCGGGCAGCACGGCCATGACGCCGGTGGTGGAACGCGCGCCCACCAGCGCGGCACCGAGCGCGACGGCGGCGCAGGTATCGCGTCCCACCGGTTCGGCCACGACGTTTTCCTTGGGCAGCTTGGGCAATTGCTTCCGCACCTCGGCGGCCTGCGCGGCGTTGGTGATGATGAAGATATTTTTCAGCGGCACGAGCGGCGCGACGCGGGCGACGGCGTCCTGCAAGAAGGATTTTTCGCCGAGCAGCTTGATGAGTTGCTTGGGCGTCTGCTCGCGGCTGACGGGCCAGAAACGTTCGCCTTTGCCGCCGGCCATGATGATGACGAACCGGTCGTGGATGTTGGTCTTGGCTTTCATTGCGGGAAGATTTTAACCACGGAAGGTGGCGGATGGACACGGAATTTTCGAGTTGTTAGTTCCGGTTGCTTTGTCGTGCGCTTTCGGGAGGTTTGGTTATGGCAGAATTAACCCCAAAAACTGCAACAAATTATTGCGACTTCCGCCGCTTTCGGTAAAACATATCTGAATTTGTCACGGTAGGAGGGCGGGTTTGAAATTCAGATGAGAAATATCGAAGTGAAGACACAGAATACAACGCAGAATGGGCCGGGCGGTTTGCCGCCGAAGCAGGGGCTTTACGACCCGCAGTTCGAGCACGATGCCTGCGGGCTGGGGTTCGTGGTGAACATCAAGGGCAGGAAATCGCACCAGGCGGTCGCGGACGCGTTGCAGATCCTTGTGAACCTCGACCACCGTGGCGCGTGTGGCTGCGAGGCGAACACTGGCGATGGCGCGGGCATTCTGCTCCAGTTGCCGCATGACTTTCTCGCCGCGCAGGTGGCGAAACTCGGCTTCAAACTTCCCGCGCCCGGCCAATACGGCGTGGGCATGGTCTTCCTCCCGAAGAACGCCATCGAGCGCGACCTCGTCAAGCGCGAGGTCATCCGCATCATCGCCGGCGAAGGCCAGTCCATCCTCGGCTGGCGCGATGTGCCGACGGATAATTCCAGCCTCGGCAAATCCGCCGTCGCCGCCGAGCCGCACATGGCGCAAGTCTTCATCGGGCGCGCCGAAAATGTGAAAGACGATGCGGCGTTCGAGCGCAAGCTCTACGTCATCCGCAAGCAAGCCGAGCAGACCATCCGCTACGGCAACCGCATTGACGGCGGCAAGTGGTTCTACGTCTCCAGCCTGTCGAGCCGCACCATCGTTTACAAAGGCATGCTCATGCCCGAGCAAGTGAGCAAATATTATCCCGACCTGCGCGATGCCGGTTTCACGACCGCCCTCGCGCTGGTGCACTCGCGTTTTTCCACGAACACCTTCCCCAGCTGGGACCGCGCGCACCCAAACCGCTACATCGCCCACAACGGCGAAATCAACACCCTCCGAGGCAACGTCAACTGGATGCGCTCCTCGCAGTCCAACCTCGTCTCCGAACTCTTCGGCAAGGACATCAAAAAAATCATCCCCGTCATCAACGAGGACAACAGCGACTCCGCCCAGTTCGACAACGTCGTGGAACTCCTCACCCTCGCCGGCCGCGAACTGCCCCACGCGATGATGATGATGATCCCCGAGCCGTGGGAAAACCACGAGAGCATGGACGCCGCACGCCGCGCCTTCTACGAATACCACTCCTGCCTCATCGAACCCTGGGACGGCCCCGCCTCCATGGCCTTCACCGATGGCCGCATGATCGGCGCCTGCCTCGACCGCAACGGCCTGTGCCCCTCCCGCTTCTACGTCACCAAAGACGACATGGTCATCATGGCCTCCGAAGCCGGCGTGCTGCCCATCGCCCCCGAACGCATCGCCGTCAAAGGCCGCCTGCAACCCGGCAGAATGTTCCTCGTGGACACCGAACAAGGCCGCATCATCGCCGACGAAGAACTCAAACAGAAATACGCCTCCGCCCAGCCCTACCAACAATGGCTCGACGAACACCACGTCATCCTCGAAAACCTGCCCGACCCCGACCAGCACACCGTCCCCGCCCACCGCAAAGTCCTCCAGCACCAGCAGGCATTCGGCTACACCTTTGAAGACCTGCGCTTCATCGTCGGCCCCATGGCCAACGACGGCGTCCAGCCCCTCGGCTCCATGGGCACAGACACCCCCCTCGCCGTCCTCTCCCAAAAACCGCAGCTCCTCTACAACTATTTCAAACAACTCTTCGCCCAAGTCACCAACCCGCCCATCGATCCCATCCGCGAAGAAATCGTCACCGCCACCGGCACCATGGTCGGCGCACGCGGAAACCTCCTCAAACCCAAAGCCGAAAGCTGCGCCCTCATCCGCCTCGAGCAACCCATCCTCACCAACGAAGAACTCGAGAAACTCCGCTTCGTCAAACGCCCCGGCTTCAAAGCCGCCACACTCCCCATCCTCTTCAACGCCGCCGACGGCGTCAAAGGACTCGACACCGCCCTGAACAACCTCTTCGCCGCCGCCGACCAAGCCATCAAGGACGATAACACCATCCTCATCCTCTCCGACCGCGGCGTGGATGAGCGCCACGCCCCCATCCCCGCCTTGCTCGCCAGCGCCGGCCTCCACCACCACCTCATCCGCTCCGGCACACGCGGCAAAGTCGGCCTCGTCCTCGAATCCGGCGAACCACGCGAAGTCCACCACTTCGCCCTCCTCATCGGCTACGGCTGCAGCGCCATCAACCCCTACCTCGCCTACGAAACCGTGGACGACCTCATCAAAGAAGGCCTCCTCCTCAAGACCGACCACAAGACCGCCGTCAAGAAATACATCAAGGCCGCCATCAAAGGCGTCGTCAAGACCATGGCCAAGATGGGCATCTCCACCGTCCAAAGCTACCGCGGCGCCCAAATCTTCGAAGCCGTCGGCCTCAACAGCGACGTCGTAAATAAATATTTCACCTGGACACCCTCCCGCATCCAAGGCATCGGCCTCGACGTCATCGCCGAAGAAGCCATCGCCCGCCATCGCCGCGCATTCCCCCCCGTAGCCGTCAACCCCGAACTCGAAGCCGGCGGCCAGTATCAATGGCGCGATGGCGGCGAGCAGCACCTCTTCAACCCCCAGACCATCCACAAACTCCAGATCGCCTGCCGCACCAACAACGAAAAAGTTTACCGCGAATACGCCGACCTGTTGAACGACCGCTCCAAAACCCTCTGCACCCTGCGCGGCCTACTCGATTTCAAATTCGCCGACCACACCATCCCCCTCGCCGAAGTCGAATCCATCGAGACCATCGTCAAACGCTTCAAGACCGGCGCCATGAGCTACGGCTCCATCTCCAAAGAAGCGCACGAAGCCCTCGCCATCGCCATGAACCGCCTCGGCGGCCGCAGCAACACCGGCGAAGGCGGCGAAGACCCCGCCCGCTACACCCTCGAAGCGAACGGCGACTCCAAGAACTCCGCCATCAAACAAGTCGCCAGCGGACGCTTCGGCGTCACCAGCCACTACCTCGTCAACGCCAAAGAACTTCAGATCAAGATGGCCCAAGGCGCCAAGCCCGGCGAAGGCGGCGAACTCCCCGGCAAAAAAGTTTTCCCAGACATCGCCAAGACACGCGGCACCACCGCCGGCGTCGGCCTCATCTCCCCGCCGCCGCACCACGACATCTACTCCATCGAAGACCTCGCGGAACTCATCCACGACCAGAAGAACTCCAACCGCGACGCCCGCGTCAGCGTCAAACTCGTCGCCGAAGTCGGCGTCGGCACCATCGCCGCAGGCGTCGCCAAGGCGCACGCCGATGTCGTCCTCATCTCCGGTCACGATGGCGGCACCGGCGCCTCGCCGCTCTCCTCCATCAAGCACGCCGGCGGCCCGTGGGAACTCGGCCTCGCCGAAACGCACCAGACACTCGTGTTGAACAACCTTCGCAGCCGCATCTACGTCGAGACCGACGGCCAGTTGAAAACCGGACGCGATGTCGCCATCGCCGCGCTCCTTGGCGCAGAGGAATTTGGTTTCGCCACCGCTCCCCTCGTGACACTCGGCTGCATCATGATGCGCGTCTGCCACATGAACACCTGCCCCGTCGGCGTCGCCACCCAAGACCCGAAACTCCGCGCCCGGTTCACCGGCAACCCCGAACACGTCGTCAATTTCATGCGCTTCATCGCCATGGAACTCCGCGAAATCATGGCCAAGCTCGGCTTCCGCACCCTGAACGAGATGGTTGGCCGCACCGACAAACTCGAAGCGTGGAAAGCCATCGAACACTGGAAAGCCAAGGGCCTCGACCTCACGCCCATCCTCCACAAACCCGAAGCCGGGCCGGAAGTCGGACGTTACCGCCAGATGGACCAAGACCACGGCTTGGAAAAATCGCTCGACGTCACCAAGCTCCTCGATCTCTGCAAGCCCGCCATCGAACGCGGCGAGCAAGTCCGCGCCGAACTCCCCATCCACAACGTCAACCGCGTCGTCGGCACCATCACCGGCAGCGAGATCACGAAGCGGCACGGGCCGAACGGCCTGCCCGAAGACACCGTGCTGCTCAAGTTCAACGGCAGCGCCGGCCAGAGCTTCGGCGCATTCATGCCCAAGGGCATGACCCTCGAACTCGAGGGCGACGCCAACGACTATTTCGGCAAGGGACTCAGCGGCGGCAAACTCATCGTCTATCCGCCCAAAACCTCCACGTTCAAGGCCGAGGAGAATATCATTATCGGCAACGTCGCCCTCTACGGCGCGACGGCAGGCGAGATTTTTGTGTGCGGCATGGCAGGCGAACGTTTCGCCGTCCGCAACTCCGGCGTCAACGCCGTCGTCGAATCCATAGGCGACCACGGCTGCGAATACATGACCGGCGGCCGCGTCGTGATTCTCGGCAAGACCGGGCGCAACTTCGCCGCCGGCATGAGCGGCGGCGTGGCCTACGTCCTGGACGAGGCCGGCGATTTCGCCACGCGCTGCAACACGGAGCTCGTCGCGCTGGAGAAGCTGGCTGACGCCGACGAGATCGAGGAAGTCTGGAAGCTCGTGCAGCGGCATCAGACCTTCACGCACAGCGAGCTTGCCGCGAAGATTCTCGCCGACTGGAAGAATTTCATCCCGAAATTTGTGAAGGTGATGCCGCAGGATTACGCCCGCGTGCTGGCCTCGCTCAAGCGGGTGCAGTCGCAAGGCTTGAGCGGCGATGAAGCCATCATGGCCGCCTTCGTAGAAAACGTGAAGGGCGGGCACTGATTATTCGTCCGCAGATTGCACAGATGAACGCAGATTCTGATAAAACAAACCGAGACCCGGAAACCTACGCGATTATCGGAGCGGCTATGGAAGTTCATCGTCAACTCGGTCATGGGTTTCTTGAGGCGGTCTATCAGGAAGCGCTGGCGCTTGAATTCACAGCGCGTTCGATTCCGTTTCAGCGGGAAGTTCCGTTGCCCGTGGAATACAAGGGGCAACGGCTGGCGTGTTCGTATCGCGCGGATTTTCTTTGTCACGAAAATGTCATCGTCGAGACGAAGGCGGTCAGTCAATTGACGGGTGTGGATGAAGCACAAACCATCAACGAATTGAAAGCGACGCGATTGAGCCGAGGATTGTTGATCAACTTTGGTGCACCGAGCTTGGAATATAAGCGCTTTGTTTTTAATCTGCGCGAATCGGCGCAATCTGCGGACAAAATAAAAAACCTCAACCTGACAGGAGCATCACTTGGGTAAACCTACCGGATTTTTAGAGTTCAACCGTGAATTGCCGCAAGACCGCGCGCCGCTGGAGCGCGTGGCCGACTGGAAGGAGATTCACCTGCACCTGCCCGAGCCTGAGCTGAAGAAGCAAGGCGCGCGCTGCATGGATTGCGGCATACCGTTCTGCCACACCGGCCAGCTCGTCAGCGGCATGGCCAGCGGCTGCCCCATCCACAACCTCATCCCCGAATGGAACGACCTCGTCTATCGCGGGCTGTGGCGCGATGCGCTCGACCGCCTGCACAAGACGAACAATTTCCCCGAGTTCACCGGCTGCGTCTGCCCTGCGCCGTGCGAAGGCTCGTGCGTGCTCGGCATGGACAACCCCGCCGTCACCATCAAGAACATCGAGGTCAGCATCATTGACCGTGGCTGGGAAAACGGCTGGGTCGTGGCCGAACCGCCCAAGCGCCGCACCGGCAAAAAA
>JANMJO010000100.1:0-6971 GCA_031371425.1 Verrucomicrobiales bacterium
GCGGCTCGAATTAACGAAAAATAAACGGATGATTATGGCAGAAAAGAAGAAGACCATTGATACTTTCAAGCTCCACGAGAAGGACACCGGCTCCGCCGACGTGCAGATTGCATTGCTCACCGAGCGCATCAACCACCTCACCGAGCACCTGCAGACGAACAAGAAAGATCACAGTTCCCGCCGCGGGTTGTTGATCATGGTCAGCCAGCGCCGCCGTTTGCTGGATTATCTTCACAACACTGACACCGGCCGTTACCAGACCAACACCAAGAAGCTCAAGTTGCGCAAGTAGTCCGCGCAGAGCTGAGGTTGCGGTTTCGGCAGCATCGCCGAGGGATTTTCAATTTGACCAGACCCGCACGCGCGGCGGGTTTTGGTCGGACGACAACAACAAACACGCGCAATAAAACATCTGTTGCCTTTGAGTGATTTCAGTCAACTCCGACTATCCGGGGTTCACTGAAGTTCCTCATGGCAACGGAGACGAAAGAAAACTATGTCAGTAAAAGTCTCCGCCTTCGTTGGCGACAAACAGATCCATATCGAATCCGGCAAGCTCGCGAAGCAGGCCGACGGTGCCGTGACCGTGCAACTCGGCGAAACCATCGTCATCGTAGCCGCCGTGGCCGCGACCAAAGCCAAGGACGGGCAGGACTTCTTCCCGCTCACCGTGGACTACCGCGAGAAGGCTGCCGCAGCCGGCAAGTTCCCCGGCGGTTACTTCAAGCGCGAAGGACGCCCCACTGAAAAGGAAATCCTCACCTGCCGCCTCACCGACCGTCCCATCCGCCCGCTGTTTCCGAAGGGCTGGTATAACGAAGTGCAGGTCCAGACCGTGCTCTTGAGCGCGGACGGCGAGAACGACCCCGATATTTTGAGCATCGTCGGCGCGAGCGCCGCACTGATGGTCAGCGACATTCCCTGGGCCGGACCGCTCGGCGCGGTGCGCGTCGGACGTATCAACGGCAAGTTCGTGGCGAACCCCACACACGTCGAACAGGCCCAGAGCGATCTCGACCTCGTCTATGTCGGCAACGAAAAAGACATCGTCATGTATGAAGGCGCGGCAAAGGAAATCACCGAAGCCGATTTCAACGCCGCGTTGAAATTCGCGCAGGAGTGCTGCCAGCCGATGATCATCGCCCAGAAAGAACTCGCCGCCAAGATTGGCAAGAAGAAGCGCGAAATCACCCTCAAGATTGTCCCCGACGACATCCTCGCCGAAGCCAAGAAGCTCGCCGGCGATCGGTTTGTGCCCGCGCTCCTCATGCCCGGCAAACTCAACCGCGAAGCCGCGTGCAACGCCATCAAGAACGAAGTCGGCGTGAAACTCGTCGAGCAATTCGGCGCAGAAAAGGTCACGCAGTTCGTCATCAACGACGCGTTCTATTACATTCAGAAAGAGGCCGTCCGCAAATTGATCCTCGAAAACGGCAAGCGCCTCGACGGTCGCGGCTTTGAAACCGTCCGCCCCATCAGCGGCGAAGTCGGCATCCTGCCTCGCGTGCACGGCTCGGCGATTTTCACCCGTGGCGAAACGCAGGCCGTCTCCCTCGTCACGCTCGGAACGAGCGATGACGCGCAGGACTTCGATTCCTACACCGGCGGCAAGACCGAGAAGAAATTCATCCTGCACTACAACTTCCCGAATTTCTCCGTCGGCGAAACCGGACGCATCAGCGGCCCCGGCCGTCGTGAAATCGGCCACGGCGCGCTCGCCGAGCGATCCATCGAATCCATGTTGCCCGCCGAATATCCCTACGCCGTGCGCGTCGTCAGCGAGATCATGGAGTCCAACGGCTCCACCTCGATGGCCTCCGTCTGCGGCGGCACACTCGCGCTGCTTGACGCCGGTGTCCCGATGATTCGCCCGGTGGCTGGCATCAGCGTCGGCATCTGCACCGAATACAGCGGTGAGAAAATCTCCAAATACGAACTGCTCACCGACATCATTGGTTGGGAAGACGCGTATTGCGACATGGACTGCAAAATCGCCGGCACGGAAAAAGGCATCACCGGCTTCCAGCTCGACTTGAAGTTGAAGGGCCTCCCGCACGCCATCATGGACATCGCGGTGGAAAAAGCCCGCATCGCGCGCCTGCACATCCTCGCCGAGATGGCCAAGACCCTCGCCGCCCCGCGTCCTGACATCAGCAAATACGCGCCGCGCATCGTCACCCTGAAGATCAACCCGGAAAAAATCGGCGCGCTCATCGGGCCAGGCGGCAAGAACATCAAGCGCCTCGTCGAGGAATCCGGCTGCGAGATCAACATCGAAGACGACGGCACGGTGAACATCTACTCCGTCTCACCCGAAGGCATGAAGATTGCCACCGACGCCATCGAAGGCATGACCGCCGAAGCCGAGATCAACAGGATCTACCGCGGCACGGTCGTCACCATCAAGGAATTCGGCTGCTTCGTGGAATTCCTGCCCGGCAAGGACGGCCTCTGCCACATCAGCGAGCTCGCCAACTTCCGCGTGAAGAACACCGAGGACATCGTCAAGATGGGCGATGAAATCTGGGTCAAGTGCCTGGGCGTGGATGAAAAGGGCCGCGTGAAACTCTCCCGCCGCGCAGCGATGGAAGACCGCGACAAAGAAATGGGCGGCAACGAAGGCGTTGCAGCAGGCGTCAAAGAAGCGCCCGCGATTCCGGCGGCGCACTAATCTCCGCCAAACAAATTACAAGCGAGCCGGCAACGGCTCGCTTTTTTTCTGCCCGGAATCGTGGGCACATTTGCAAGGCAACCGCCTGAAGGCGAAACTCCAAATGTAAAAATGATTCACCGCCTCACAAGGAGTGTGACTGGAAGTGCTGCGCAGAGATTGTTGGAGTTCACGCTTCAGCGTGTCGGGGCAGTGTCCGGTGCGCGGGAACAAGCTAAAGCTTGAACTCCAACTTGGGGCGGGACTCTGCGGCGCGGCAGTTTCAGTCACACCGGGCGCATCTTGACACTGCCCCCGTTTGGAGTTCCGCCTTCAGGCGGCTTGGGCGGATGGCCACGCCGGGCCGCGTAAACGCGGAACTCCAAATGGCCCGCCCGTTCGTTTCGGGGGCAGTGTCCAGATGCGCCCAGTCACACCCTCACGAGCGCAATGATGGACATTGATTATCCTCGGTGATAGTTTCCACGCAATTAACCGCCGACACTACAGCCGACGATGACCGGAGACAAATTACAAGCGACACGATTCGAGTTGAAATACCTCGTGGATGCACAGGTGGCACTTCGGATGAGGGAATTTGTCCGTGGCTATCTCGTGCCGGATGAATACAGCGAGGGCAAGCCGGATTATTCCTACCACAACCACAGCCTCTATCTGGACTCGGACGACTTGTGTCTGTACTGGGATGTGCTGAACAGCAACAAAAATCGCTACAAGCTGCGCATCCGCTTTTACGACGATGATCCGGACGGTCCGGTGTTTTTCGAGATCAAGCGGCGGATGAACGACGCCATCCTCAAGAAGCGTTGCGCGGTGCGGCGCAGTGCGGTGGCGCAACTACTGGCCGGGCAGTTGCCGGATGCGGAACACCTTTTCTCACCGAGCGCAAAGAGTTTCGACGCGGCGCAAGAATTCTGCCACCTGAAGGAGAGCATACAGGCGACGCCCAAGACGCACGTGGCCTACCGCCGCGAGGCGTGGATGAGTCAGGAGGACAACTCCGTGCGGGTGACCTTCGACCGCGACGTGTGCAGCGTGCCGCATTTCACGCCCGACATCACGACGGCCATGGAGAATTTCGTGATGCCGTTCGAGCCGAAAGTGATTCTGGAATTGAAATTCACCGGGCGATTTCCGAACTGGTTTCGCGACATGGTGGAGATCTTCGGCGTCATGCAACTCGGCGCTGCGAAGTATGCCGATGGCGTGGCGCGGCTGGGCGAAAACCGGCTTAACCCTTCGTATTTCCCGAATGAGCCCGAAGATGTCGTCGAGAAATTGCTAAGCCGCCGCTCGCGCAAGCCACGGCAGGACAACGAAACCGTAACAAGTTAAGACCATGGATACTTTACTGAACGCCTTCACGAGCGCGGATTACGCGTCACAGCCCTTGAACATGATGGCGCTGTTGCTCGGGCTCGGCCTGTCCTTTCTATCCGGCCAGACCATCGCATGGACCTACATGACCACGCACGCGGGACTTTCCTACTCGCGCGCCTTCGTCAACTCCCTCGTCGTCATCCCCATGATCGTCACGGTGGTGTTGATGGTGCTGAACAACAACCTTGTCACCGCGTTTGGGCTCATGGCCGTGTTCGCCGTCGTGCGCTTCCGCAACGTCCTCCGCGACACGCTTGACACCAGCTACGTCCTCACCGTCCTCGCCGTGGGCATGGGCTGCGGCACCCAGCGATTCTCGGTGGCCGTCATCGCCACGCTCGCGCTGATGCTCGTGATGCTTTACCTCTGGTATACCTCGTATGGCATCCGGCATCGCTACGACGTCATCGTCAACCTCCACTGGGCGCGCCCGCTGATTGACCTCGCGTGGATGACCCGCGTCCTCGAACGCCATGCGCGCGACATCCATTGCGCCACGCAACGCTCCGGCGAGGCCACCGCCGGCACTGATTTTTCCTACCGCCTGCTCCTGCGTGACGTTGAAGGCGTGGACAACCTGCTCAAGGAATTGCGCGCCGTCGAAGGCGTCTCCCGCGTCACCGCCATGAAAGCCCAGGAGGAATCCGAATTGTGAACCCCGATCCACTGCCCCCCATTCAAAGCCCGCCGGCACACCACTGGCGTCAATTCCGCGTCAACATCCTGCCGCACGTCACGTTCGGCATCGTCCTTCTAGCCGTCATCTGGCTCTGGGGACGCAACCTCGCCAACCCGCTCCTCACCGGCCAGGCCGAAGGACTGGAGGCCAATGTCGCCAGCCCTCGCGCCGGCCGCATCTCCCATCTCAATGTCGTCCTCTATCAGGAGGTCAAGGCCGGCGACGTCATCGCCATCGTGGACAACGCAGACCCTTTGATTTTGAGCAACACCTTGAATCTGGCGCGCGCCGAGATGAACGCCATTCGCGTGGATGGCGGCTTCCGTCCCACCGACAAGGTCAACTACGCACAGCTTGAATTCTCCTGGCTGAACCTGCGCGGCGACCTCGCCTCCATCAAGGCCCAAGTGGCCTTTGCCGAAGTCGAGTTGCAGCGCGAGACGCAACTGCTCGCCGAAAAGCTCGTCAGTCAGGAAATCTACGACCGCGCCAAACGCAATCACGAAACCTTGCAGCAGTCCCTCCTACAGAAACAGGAAGTCGTGGCCACCATGGAAAAAAACCTGAAGCAATTGAATCCTGCCAGCACCGACGAATCCAAATACATCAACGCCGCCATCGCCGTTGCCGAGCAGAACTTCAACGTCGCCGAGGCGCAACTCGCACCACTCAAGCTCGTCGCCCCCATCACCGGCTCCGTCCGCAGCGTCAACCAACCTTCCGGCACCACCGTGACCGCCGGCGCCACCATCGTTACCATCTCCAGCTCCGAGGTGAAGCACATCATCAGCTACCTCAGCCAGCCACTGCGGCTTGAGCCCAAGGTCGGCGAGAAAGTCATCGTCCGCGGCCGCGGCCTGAACCGCTCCACCGGCATCGCCACCATCACCCACATTGGACCGCGCGTGGAAATATTCGCTTCGCCGCTCCGCGTCCGCGCCACAGATCCCGCGCAGCAACACGGTCTGCCTTTCATCATGACCGTGCCATCCAACCTGAAGCTCCTTCCCGGCGAACTCGTGGACCTGACGCTTGATACCACCGCGCCTCTGTCTCCCAGCCTGTGAACACCGCCTCGCTCCCCAAACCACTGGCTTGTTCCATTGCAGTGCTGTTATTGGCCGCCACAGTCCTCGCGCAGCCGGAGCGAATCATCCTGCTCCGCCACGCCGAAAAACCTGTGGACGAGGCGGACATCCATCTCTCCGAACGCGGACGCCAGCGCGCCGCCGCTCTCGCAGATTGGGCTACGAACAGCCCGGCTTGGAAAACGAACAACCGTCCCGCCGCCATATTCGCCTGCAAGCCCAACGCCAAAGCACCGAGCGTGCGCGCCATCGAAACCATCACGCCGCTCGCCGCTCGCTTGAGTCTCCCTGTCCAGACGCCGTTCTTCCCAAAAAACTTCGCGCCGCTCGCCCGGCAAATCCTCGATGACCCGGCGTTGAGCGGCAAGACCGTCGTCCTCTGCTGGACTCGCGATGAACTGCCGCAGTTGGCCGAATCGTTCGGCGTCGCGCCGGGCAGCGTCGTCTGCAAGAGCAAGACCTTCGACCGGCTGTGGGTCGTCACCTTCCGGGATAAACGCGCCGTGGCGACCCGTCTTCCGCAGAAACTTCTTCCCGGCGATTCCATCCGCTGATTTCCCGCCGCAACGAGACTGGTAGGGCGCGTCACTCCGTGCCGCCGTCGTGGTGAAGCAGGACGCGGTGGTTGCAACCTTCGGCGGGCAGGGGACTGCTCGCCCTACCAATGCCGGTCTGCCACGCCAAAGCAACGCGATTGTGGGAGCGCGACCTTTAGGTCGCTTCAACCTCCGCAACCCGGATGGCGTGCAAGTTGGTGGGCGCTGGGATGGTTTGGCCGGGGAAGCGGCGGGAACGCCGCGCGCCATTGTAAGTCGCGGAGCGACGGGTGGAAATTAGCCCGGCACAATGTGCCGGGTAGGATTTGGAAACGGAAGCGTCCTGAAGGGACGGGGGAATCCGGCGTCCCTTCAGGACGCATGAATTGATTGCGTGATACCAGACACTGCGTGTCTGGCTAATTTCCGGTGTCGCTCCGCGACTCTTGCGGAGCGCAACCTTTCCGCCTACGCGGCGCGACGGCGGTAGGTCGCTTCAACAGGCGCAAACCGGATGGCGTGGCAGATGGCGGGCGCTGGGATGGTTTGGACGGTGAAGCGGCGTGAACGCCGCGCGCCATTTTAAGTCGCGGAGCGACGGGTGGAAATTAGCCCGG
>JANMJO010000104.1:0-4069 GCA_031371425.1 Verrucomicrobiales bacterium
AGCCGGCATCCGCAGCCCAGCAAACGTCCGCCCGCTGTCCCCCTCTCCCACCCGCCGCGCCGGAGCGCGAGCGAGGCGGGTCGGATGGGAGAGGGGTTAGGGGTGAGGGCGGTTTGGCTCCACCGGAAACAGCGAAGAACCCAACAGTTTTATTCAAACCGCTCTAGCGGAAAGATGCCGCAGTCTGAATCACCGCCGGCGCGCTCGCCCGGCTCACGCGGTCAATGGCGGTCATGGCGATGACTTCGGGCTGGCTGCTCAGCTCACAGTTGGTGCGCCAAGCGGGCAGGATATCGGTGAACCAGTTTCCATTCACGCGGCGTTGCAGCACCCACGCGCGGACTTCGGTGGCGTCGGACTTCGTCCAATAAAGCTTCACGGAATTTTTCCCGGCCACGGCGTTGAGCGCGGGACGCGCGGGCGCGGGCGCGGCGGCCAGCCACGGCGTGGCGGGGATGAGGGCGGGTGCGGCGTAGAGTTCGCGGGAAAGTTTTTCGGCAAGGCCGCCTTGGCTGGTCATCAGGTTTTTCAGACCCCAGAAGATCTGGCCGGGCGGATTGATCTGGCGGGTGAGGCGGATTTGCGCGGCGGTTTCATCAGCGGGCCACTTGCCGCCGCTGACTTTGCTGACATCGAGGCCGGGCCAGAGGTGGCGGTGTTGGAGATTCTGTTCGCTCCACCATTTGAGCAGGACGGGAAAGCTTTGCTCCTTCGTTCCGATGTTCCAGTAGAGTTGCGGCGCAAAATAATCCGCCCAGCCGTTGGCAATCCACTTGCGGGCGTCGGCGTAGAGTTCGGCGTAGGCGTCCTTGCCGCGGATTTGCGCGGGCTGGCCGGGCCGCCAGATGCCGAAGGGGCTGATGCCGAATTTCACCCACGGCTTGGCGGCGTGGACGGAGGCGTTCACGCGCTGGATGAAGGTATTCACGTTCTCGCGCCGCCAGTCATCGCGGGAAAGTTGTGAACGCGCACCGAATTTCTTCCAGCTCGCGGCGTCGGGGAAATCCAGCTCGCGACCGCCGGAATCTTTTTCGCGGTAGGGATAGAAATAGTCGTCGAAGTGAACGCCGTCCACGTCGTAGTGCTTCACGACATCCATGACGACGCGCAGCGAATAGTCCTGTACGTCGCGTTCGCCGGGGTCGAGCCAGAGGTATTTGCCGTAGCTACGGACGAGGTCGGGGCGCGTGCGGCTGATGTGATTGGCGGCGATGGGCGAGCGCGAGTCGGCGTGGCGGGCGCGGTAGGGATTGAACCACGCGTGGAGTTCGAGGCCGCGCTTGTGCGCCTCCTCGATGGCGAACGCGAGCGGATCGAAGGGCGGTTGCGGCGCGCGGCCTTGCACGCCGGTGAGGTGTTCGCACCACGGCTCGATGCTGGAAGCGTAGAGCGCATCGCACGACGGGCGCACTTGGAAGATGACGGCGTTGAGCTTGAGTTGCGCGGCGCGGTCAATCATGGCGCGGAGCGCGGCCTTCTGTTCGGCGGTGGATTTGCCGGTGAGGCCGGCCAGCCAGGAATTTTCGCCGACGCTGGAAATCCACGCGGCTCGAAATTCACGCGCGACGGGCGGAGGCGTGAGGTTGGCCGGCACATAACCCTGCGAACTGGCGGGAGCAATCGGCCTAGTCGGCGGCGGCGAGGGCGAGGTTGTTCGTCTCGGTGCTGGCGTTGTCGGCGTGTCGCAGCCGGTCAGTGCGGCGACGACAAAAGCGAGGCTGAAGCGGAGCGTGGTTTGACTTAAACCCAAACTCCGAAATAGAAACGGGAGCGCGCCCGCCCCGGGCGCAGTTTTCCGCGCCCTCGCGGAAAACCCGGGCGCACCGGAGTCATCCAAAGGTTCTTGGCCAACACGCGCCCACAAGATGCTGGCCGCGAGGGCGCGGCCAGCAACGCCCGGGGTGGGCGTGCTCCCCAACTTCAGAATTCGGCTCAAAATCGGCGGTGCGGTGTGCATTTTTCGGAGGTGATTAGCCGGTTGCCGGGCAAAGCGAAAGGCTGAAAGTTTGCCGGGCGCAATTTTGAGCCAGAAAGTTGTTGGAAGTTTCGGGAGTGGTGCGATAACTAAACACGTCCGTTTTGCTCTTTTTTCGGCCATTTTTGCCAAAAACCCCTCTTGTTTCGTCACCAATTAGTTGTGCTCCTGCCGGGCGCGTGCCCTGCATATTGTGGTTTTCCGCTTTACACGCACAAGCGGAAGCTTTTTGATAGGAGAAATCATGTATCTGAAAAATTTAACAGTTTTAGGGTTCAAGTCTTTTGCGGATAAGACATCGCTGAATTTCCAGCCCGGCGTCACGGCCATCGTCGGCCCGAACGGCTGCGGCAAGTCCAACGTGTCCGATGCCATCCGCTGGGTGCTGGGCGAGCAGTCGGCGAAGGCCTTGCGCGGCGGCGAAATGGCTGACGTGATCTTCAACGGCACGGACGGTCGCAAACCGATGGGCATGGCGGAGGTTTCGCTGACCATCGGCGGTGTGGATCAGGAACAACTCCGCGCGGCGGGCGTCGAGCTTTCCTACCACGAAGTCACCGTCACGCGCCGCGTGTTCCGCGATGGCGGCAGCGAATATTTCATTAACAAGACTCCGTGCCGCCTCAAGGACGTGCAGCAACTTTTCATGGGCACGGGCATGGGCAAGACCAGTTACAGCATCATGGCGCAGGGCAACATCACGCAGATTTTGTCCAGCAAGCCCGAAGACCGCCGCATGATTTTCGAGGAAGCCGCCGGCATCACGAAGTTCAAGTCGCAGAAAAAAGAATCGCTCCGCAAACTCGAATACACCGATCAAAACCTTCTCCGCGTCGCCGACCTCATCCGCGAAGTGAAGCGGCAGATCGGCTCGTTGCAACGCCAGGCCGGCAAGGCGCGCCGCTACAAGCAGATCATGCAGGAGCTCCAACACCTCGACACGCAGCTCGCGCGGCATCAGTTCGACATCCTGCTCGGCGAGATCAATGCGCGCAATACGACCGTTGAAAAACTGCGCGATGAAATCGAGAACGGCTCCGCCACCGTGCTGCGCGCGGAAAATGAAATCTCCCAACTGCGCGATCGCCTCTCCGAACTCGAACATCAGTTGAGCGACACGCAGCATCGCGGGCTGGAGCTGAAGAACCACATTGACCGCCACGAGAGCCGCATCCAGTTCAACGACGAGCGCCTCAAGGAACTCACCGCCCAGAACGCGCAGGCCAACACCGACATCACGCAGGCCGACGAACGCAAGCGCATGGCCGACACGGAAGCCGCCGCCATCCGCGAGCGCCTTGCCGCCGCCGAAGCGACGTTGAAACAGCTCCAGCAAACGGTTTCTGCAAAACAAAACGCTCTCGCCACCATCGAACAACAAATCATCGGCGACCAGCGCAAGCTCAACACCGCGCAGGCCGAAGCCTTCGCCGCCGCGCAGGATTTGAGCCGCGTCCGCAACGAAATCAACGCGCTCGATCTCCAGAAGCAGGGCAATGTCGTCCGCCTCGAAAAACTTTCCGCCGAGAAAATCCAGCTCGAAGAAGAACGCGTCCACCTCGACGTGCGCCTGACCGAGTTCGCCGCCAATGTGCAGAGCGAGAAGTTGAGCGTGCTCACCACGCGCGGCTCCGTCGAGCAACGCCAGGCGCGGCTGCGCGAGTTGCAGACCGAGCTTGCCGCATCGAGCGTCGAGCAGGACAAGCTCGTGCAGTTGCAGGCCGAGAAACGCTCGCGCCTCACGGTGCTGGAGCAGTTGCAAGGCTCGCACGAGGGCTTCGGCGCGGGCGCGGTCGCGGCGCTGCGCAAGTCCCGCGCCGTCATCGGCTCGCTCGCGGACAAGATCCGCGTGCCGGACCAATACGTCGTCGCCATCGAGAACGCGCTCGGGCATCACCTCCAACTCGTCCTCACGGAGCAGCCCGAATCCGCGCAGCAGATTCTCACCGAACTCACCGCGAGCAAGGCCGGGCGCGCGAGCGTCGCGGCACTGGCCATCGAGCGGAAAAATTCCGGCCAATTGATTTTCGGCGGCGACCTCTCGCCCGCGCCCGGCGCGGAGTCGGACAAGACCATTGCCTCCGGCGAAATTAT
>JANMJO010000141.1:0-5712 GCA_031371425.1 Verrucomicrobiales bacterium
CCGCCGGCAAGAAAACCCTCGCCGAATCCGGCCTCACACTCATCACCGGCGACTCCATGGCCGACGCGGCACAGAAGGTGGTGGCGGCGGTTGGGAAATAGTTTTCACAGAAACTCACGATGAAAGTTTACGTCGAGACCAGCATCCCGAGTTTCTATTTTGATACGCGAGCAGGCGCGCAGATGAAGGCTCGTCGCGAGTGGACGCGCGAATGGTGGGCGCAGCCAAAGCGCGGCGAGACACGCTTGATCAGCTACGCTGTATTGGCGGAATTGGCCAATGCTCCCGCGCCCAAACGCCGAGCCATGCTTGAACTGGTGCAAAACGTGCGGGCGCTGGAAGCGCACGAAGCCACCGAGGAGATTGTGCAGTTTTATCTCAGCCACCATTTGATGCCGCACGGCGCGTTCGGCGATGCCGTGCATCTGGCGCTCGCGTCTTTGCACAAATGCGATTTTTTGGTGACGTGGAACTGCAAACATCTCGCCAATGCGAACAAGTTGGATCATATTCAGCGTGTCAACGGTTTGCTCGGCTTGCCGACCCCGAAGCTGGTCACTCCCTTGGAACTTTTAGGAAGCCTTTATGACTAAAAAACACGATGACGGGCTGGCCTGGTTGCGCAAGCTCCGGCTGAAAATCGCGGCGGACTGCGGTAATGACCTCCACGCGGTCAACGAACTTTATCTCGCGGCGGCGGCGCGGGTTGCCCACCGCAGTTACCAGGGGAAATCTCCAGCCAAGCTTGGCAAACGCAAAATCCTCGCGCATGGCTGAACCTTCTCCAGCAATCACCGGCGACTCCATGGCCGACGCGGCGCAGAAGGTTGTCAAAGCCGTCGGCAAATAATTTCCGCTACAAAACTCATGTCCATCATCGTTAAACCCAACACCAAAGTTCTCATCCAAGGCATCACCGGCAGCTTCGGCGCGCGGCACGCTCAACTCTCCATTGATTACGGCTCGCAGATTGTCGCGGGCGTCACGCCCGGCAAAGGCGGGCAATTCTTCGAGCACGGCGGCAAGCGCGTTCCCATCTTCGACACCGTCGCCGAAGCCGCGAAGCAGACCGGCGCGACTGCGAGCGCCATCTTCGTCCCGCCGCCGTTTGCGGCGGACGCCATCCTCGAAGCCGTAGATGCCGGACTCGAACTCGCTGTCGCCATCACCGAGGGCATTCCCGTCAACGACATGGTCAAGGTGAAGCGCGCGATGGAAGGCAAGAAGACGCGGCTCATCGGCCCAAATTGTCCCGGCATCGTCACGCCCGGCGAAGGCAAGGATTCGCACGGCGGCTGCCGCATCGGCATCGCGCCCGGCTACATTCACAAGAAGGGCAATATCGGCGTCGTCTCGCGCAGCGGCACGTTGACCTACGAAGCCGTGTGGCAACTCACGTCGCGCGGCGTGGGCCAATCCACTTGCGTCGGCATCGGCGGTGACCCGGTGAACGGCACGTCGCACCTCGATGTCATCAAACTTTTCAACGACGACCCGGAGACCACCGGCATCATCATGATTGGCGAGATCGGCGGCAGCGCGGAAGAAGAAGCTGCCGAGTGGATCGCGAAGTATTGCAAGAAGCCCGTCGCCGGATTCATCGCTGGCACGACGGCGCCACCCGGACGCCGCATGGGTCACGCGGGCGCGATTGTCAGTGGCGGCAAGGGAACTGCCGAGGCGAAGATTGCCGCGTTCAAAGCCGCCGGCATCGGCGTGGCCGTGACGCCGAGCGAGATGGCGGACACGTTGTTGAAGATGATGTGAGGCAAACTGCGACTGCCGAGTTGCGAATTACGAATGATTCGACATTCTGTATTCGCAATTTGAATTTCCCATGGGCCTGATCAATTCCATTCTGAACCTCGCGGGGTTGCTGCTCTGGCTGGGCTGGCGGGACGTGACTTCCGGCTCGTTGCTGCAAAATTCCACCACGCCGCTGGTGAGGACGCTGCGTCCGGCAGGGCCGGGCGGGCTGCTGCGTTGGAAATATCTCGGCGGGCTTGCCGGTCTGCTCCTGCTACGCGCGCTCATCTACTGGTGGATCGGCCCGGCGGTGAACTGGACGCCCAAGCTCGATCTCGTTGCCATCGTCATCCCGTTCCGCAGCGAATTTTTCAGCCGCATGCTGCTGTTCTCACTGTGCAGCTTCGGCTCGATGCTGGCGGGATTTTATCTTTCGCTGCTGCTGCTGTCGCTGGTCAACCGCGATGTGCCGGACACAGAACCGTTGCAGAAGTTTGTCCGCAGCCATCTCGGATATTTCGAGCGGCTGCCGTGGCTGGTGAAGTTGCTACTGCCGCTCGCCGCCGCCGTGCTGCTGCGGCTCGGGTTGAGTCCGCTGCTCGGATGGTGGGAAATCCTCCCCTCGGCGGTGACGGTCGGCGCGGCGATGAGGCAGGGTTTTCTCATCGGGCTCGGCGCGTGCCTGGTCTGGAAACACACGGTCGCCACGCTTCTGCTGCTGTATTTTCTGAACAGCTACGTCTATTTCGGCGGGCATCCGCTGTGGAATTTTGTGAACCTGACCGCTCGGCGTCTGCTCGCGCCAGTGCGCTGGGTGCCGCTGCGGTTCGGGCGCATGGATTTCGCGCCGGTGGTGGGAATCGTGCTGGTTTTTCTGCTGACGGAACTGGCGGGATACTGGCTGCCGAAGATTTATCCGGCGTGAAATCTAGGCCGTCGGCGCGAGGGGGATTTTCACAATCACGGTCGTGCCTTGGTCGCGCTCGCTTTGGATGGTGAGGCCGCCGCCGTGGACTTCCGCGAGTCGGCGCGCAATGGTCAGCCCGAGGCCGATCCCCTGCTGCTCATGGAACTTCCGCTCGAATTGCATGTAGGCCCCGATCTTCTGGATGTGTTCCGTGTCCAGCCCCCGCCCGCCGTCCGTGATGGTCAACAACGCCATGCCGTCGTTGGAGACGAGTGAAACGCGAACGGTAGAACCGCCCTTGGAAAATTTGAAGGCGTTGTGGGCAAGCTCGTCCACGATCTTGCTGAAATAATTATCGGCCATCGCCACGGAACAGTCCGCAGGGACGGACACCGCCAAGTCATCCAACCGCGCTGCGGCTTCGGCCTGCTGGGTGGCGTGCGTCTTGACGAGGTTGCCGACCGAGTCGGTGCGGCCTTTGCGGAGCGCGGCGACCTTGTGGGAATCGCCCTGCAGGATTTCGATCTGCGCGTAGATGAGAAAATTTTCGATGAGCCGGTGCAGACGCCTGCCAGATTCGGCGATGACCTGCCCCATCTCCGCAATCTCGCCCGGCTGCAAAATCGCGGCGTCCGTGTGCAGGATTTCGCCGTAGGCCAGGATGCCGTTGAGCGGAGTGCGGAGTTCATGCGGCAGCATCAGGCTGATGTTATCACGGAGGTCGGAGAGTTTCTTCTCGGCCTCGGCGCGGAGAGTTTGAGATTTTTTCACCCGCGCTTCCACCGCCGCGTAAAGCACGCCGGTGGAAAAAGGTTTCGGCAGATAATCATCCGCGCCCAGTTCCATGCCCTGCCGCATCCCGGCGTTGTCCGCCTGGCCTGTCATCAGGATCACCGGGATGTTGGCCGTGGCGGGATTGTCGCGGATGGCTTGCAACGTCTGATAGCCGTTCATCGGCGACATGTTCACGTCGCTGATGATCAGTCCGGGAGCTTCCTGCCGCGCCATCTCCACGCCCATCGCACCGCTGGATGCGCCCACAACCTCATACCCGCGCTGCCGCAACGCCATCAGCATCATCAGCCGCAGACCTTCCTCGTCATCAATGACCAATATTTTCATCGTGCGATCTGAAAGCAGGCAAAAAACATTCCATTCCTATGCGATTAAAAAACCATCAGCCCTAGCGCCGCCACGAACAACCCGAACGCCAGCCGCACCGCGCAACCCACCCGCACCCGCTGCTCCGTGGCCGTGCCCCACTCCAGCAAGTCGCGCAGTTTCCAGGGCGAAACCGTGAACCAAATCCCCGCCACCACCATCAAATAAGCCCAGCCGCTGATTACCCAGCGCCAGTCGCTGTCCGTCCACCGCGCCGTATCCACCATCAATTTTGCCAGCAACAGAAACACCACCGCCAGCCCGCGAGCCGCCAGAAAATCCTGCACGAAGATGCACGCCCCCACGCCCACCGCGATGAATCCCGCCATCAAAAACGGTTTGAGAGCCGCGAAATCCGCGTCCGCCTCCTGCGTCACATTCCAGACAAACCACACCGTCGCCACCAGCATCAACACCACTCCACACGGCAGCGACCGTGGAAACCGGCGCACCGCCGCCTTGAAAGCCGCCGGCTGCAGCAGCCCGTAAACCTGCGGCAATCCCAGACCCAGACCCAGCAAGATGGATAATGTCGATAATTTCATCAGTCAAAACATTCGCGCCGTGAGGATGGAGGATGGAGGCTGGCAGATGGAAGAACAAAAGCGCGTTCGCCGCGACAATCCAACCCCGGCCTTGCCAGCATGTCGAAAGGGTTGCGGAGATGCGGCGCTTCATCAACACTACGCCCGGATGAATTGGTTCAAACGAGACAAGGAGCCCGAGCGGTTTTACCTCCTGCCCGGCCAGGGCGGACGCGCACTGCGCCGCAAGCACAGGATGATGCTCCAGTGGTCGCTCATCGTCGGCCTGCTCGTCTCTGCCGCGCTCGCTTGGGCGATGTGTTCCATGAACAACTCCCACCCTTGAACGCGGTTTGGAGCTTGGAGCATCCAGCCCGCGCGATTACCCTCTGACCGTGAACGAATCGGTCTTCCACACGCTCGCCACTGCGGCGCGCACCGGCGAATCCCTCGCCCTCGGTATCATCACCGGCGCGACCGGCTCCAGCCCCCAAAAAATCGGAGCCAAAGCCATCTTCCACGCCGACCGCCGCATCACCGGCACCCTCGGCGGCGGCTGTCTCGAGGCCGAAGCCCAACGGCTCGCCCTGCAATCGCTCCGCGACGGCAAACCCCAGACCTTCGAGCTCGTCCTCGACCACGACTTCGGCTGGGACGACGGCCTCATCTGCGGCGGCAAAGTTTCCGGCGTCATCCTCCCCAACGCACAGGCCGCGGGGGAAAAGTTCTGGACGGAACTCGCCGTGCGCGATGCTGCGAAAACGTGGAGCGTGAAAAATGATTTCACCCTCACCCGCTCCGACCCAGCTATCAACTCTCAACTATCAACCCTCAACTCATCCGACCCGCTCTACACGGAAACCGTATCGCCGCCCTGCGCGTTGTGGATTGCCGGCTCCGGCCACATCGCCCAAGCCGTTGCGCCGCTCGCACTGCAACTCGATTTCGCCGTCACCATTTTCGACGACCGCCCGGAACTGGCCAACCACGATTTCTTTCCAAAGGAAGTCTCACTCCGCACCGGCAACTGGGGCGAACTCTGCGAAACGCCGTTCGCCGCCGTGCCGACGTTCGGCCTCATCGTCACACGCGGCCACAAGCACGATGCGCTTGTGTTGGAGACGTGGATTCACCGCCCGTTCCAATTCCTCGGCATGATCGGCAGTGCGCGAAAAGCGCGGACGATCACCGAGCACTTCGTCAAAACAGAAATCGCCACGCCGGAAGAAATGGCGCGCGTCGCCTGCCCCGTCGGCATCAACATCCGCTCGCAAAGCGTGCCAGAAATCGCCGTCAGCATCCTGGCGCAATACATCGAGAAACGCGCGGAGGAAAACAGGTAGGGCGCGTCACTCCGTGCGCGCCGTTCGGTTG
>JANMJO010000142.1:0-11425 GCA_031371425.1 Verrucomicrobiales bacterium
CGCGCTCCGTTCGCCGGCCAGCTCGGCATCCGGCTCGTGAGCCTCGGCGAAAATCTCGACCTCGGCAAACCCATCGTCTCCCTCCAGTCGCTCTCGCTGGTGTGCGCGGATTTCTCGCTGCCGCAGCAAGAGCTTGCGCGTGTGAAGCCCGGCATGGCCGTGCGCCTGAGCATTGACGCGTATCCCGATAAATTTTTCGAGGGCAAGCTCACCGCCATCAACCCCGCCCTCGATGCCGACACGCGCAGCCTGCGATTGCAGGCGACGTTCGAGAGCGCGGAGCAGTTGCTGCGTCCCGGAATGTTCGCGCGCGTGCAGGTCCTGCTGCCGGGCGACCAGACCGTGCTCGTCATTCCCTCCACGGCGGTGCTGAGCGCGCCATTCGGCGATTCCGTTTATGTCGTTGAGAATTCCACCAACGCCACGGGCGGCCTCGTCGTGCGCCAGCAATTCATCCGCACCGGTCGCGGGCGCGGCGATTTCGTGAGTGTGGAGAGCGGCCTCAAGCCCGGCGAGCGCGTGGCCAGCTCCGGCCTCTTCAAGCTCCGCAACGGCCAGGGCGTGGTCGAGAACAACGCCCTCGCGCCCAAGGCCAGCGAGAAACCCAACCCGCCGAATGGATAGGATGAAAGAGCATTCAAGCCAAACTCTGAAGTCGGGGAGCACGCCCGCCCCGGGCGTCGCTGTCCCCGACATCGGATGTCGGGGACAGCATCTTACCGGCGCGTGCGGACACCAGGTAACTTTGGATGACTTCGGTGCGTCCGGGTTTTCCGCGAGGGCGCGGAAAACTGCGCCCGGGGCGGGCGCGCTCCCCCCAGCCACAACATGAAATCTTTCACCGACATTTTCATCCGCCGTCCCGTGCTGGCCATCGTGGTCAACCTCGTGATTCTCATCGCGGGGTTTCAGGCCATCCGCACGCTGAATTTCCGCCAGTATCCGCGCACGGATAACGCCGCCGTCACGGTCACCACCGCCTACGTCGGCGCGAGCGCAGACCTCGTGCGCGGGTTCATCACCACGCCGCTGGAGCGCGCCATCGCGGCGGCGGACGGCATTGATTACATCGAGTCCAGCAGCAAGCTCGGCGTCTCGCTCATCACCGTGCGGCTCAAGTTGAATTACGATGCCACCAAGGCGCTCTCCGAAATCAGTTCCAAGGTGAACCAGGTCCGCAACAACCTCCCGCCCGAAGCCGAGGTGCCGGTCATCAACATCGAGGAGGCGGACACGAAATTTGCCTCCGCCTACCTCAGCTTCAGTTCCCAGATTCTCGAGCCGAACCAGATCACCGACTACCTCGTGCGCGTGGTGCAGCCGCGCCTTTCTGCCCTCGAAGGCGTGCAGCGTGCGGACATCCTCGGCGGGCGCACCTTCGCCATGCGCATCTGGCTCAAGCCCGACCGCCTCGCCGCGCTCAACATCAACCCCGACCACATCCGCCAGGTGCTGGCCGCGAATAATTTCCTTTCCGCCGTGGGCCGCACCAAAGGCTCGCTCATCCAGGTCAACATGTCCGCGAACACCGACCTGCGCTCCGTCGAGGAGTTTCGCGAACTCGTCATCCGCCAGTCCGGCGACCGGCTTGTGCGGTTGCGCGATGTGGCCGACGTGGCGCTCGGCGCGGAGGATTACGAGACCGAGGTGCGCTTCACCGGCGAGAAGGCCGTGTTCATGGGCATCTGGGTTCTGCCCAACGCCAACGCGCTCGATGTCATCAAGCGCGCTCGCACGGAGATGGACTCGATCCAAAAGGAATTGCCCACCGGCCTCAACGGACGCATGGCCTACGACGCGACCAAATACATTGACGACGCCATCCGCGAAGTTTTGAAGACGCTCACCGAGACGCTCTTCATCGTCGCCATCGTCATCTATCTTTTCCTCGGCTCGCTGCGGTCGGTGCTCGTGCCGCTGGTGGCGATTCCCGTCTCGCTCATCGGCGCGGTGTTCCTGATGCAAGCGTTCGGCTTCACGCTGAACCTGCTCACGCTGCTGGCCATCGTCCTCTCCGTCGGGCTTGTGGTGGATGACGCCATCGTCATCGTCGAGAACGTGGAGCGTCATGTGCGCGAGGGCAAAATGCCGATTCACGCCGCGTTGCTGGGCGCGCGCGAACTCGTCGGCCCGGTCATCGCCATGACCATCACGCTCGCGGCGGTGTATTGCCCCATCGCGTTCCAGGGCGGTCTCACCGGCTCGCTGTTCCGCGAGTTCGCCATGACGCTGGCGGGCGCGGTGTTCATCTCCGGCATCGTGGCGCTCACGCTCTCGCCGCTGATGTCGGCCAAGCTGATTGACGCCAAGAGCGAGGAGCGCGGCTTCACCGGCAAGGTGAACCGCGCATTCGACCGCTTGCGGAAATTTTACGCGCGCATCCTCGACGCCACGCTGGCTGCGAGGAAGGCGGTTTACACAGTTTGGATTGTGCTGACGCTGGTGGCGTGCGCGATGTTTTCGATGGCGTGGCAGGGCAAGGAGCTCGCGCCGGTGGAGGACCAGGGCATCATTTTCGGCATCGTCGAAGCGCCGGCGGATGCGACGATTGATCAGACGGCGTTCTACACGCAGGAGGCCGGGCGACAGATGATGAGCACGCCCGAGGCGGAGCGCACGTTCCAGATGACTTTTCCCGATAGCGGCTTTGGCGGGCTTGTGCTCAAACCGTGGGGCAAACGCAAGCGCACTGTGTTTCAGGTCATGCCGGAAGTGCAGTTGAAGCTGAATACTATTCCCGGCATCCGTTCGTTCGCCGTGGTGCAGTCCTCGCTGCCGGGCGGCGGAACTTTCCCCGTCGAATTTCTCATCTGCTCCACCGCCGAGCCGCAGCAGATCCTCGAGCTCGCCCAACAGTTGCAGCAGAAGGCGGCCACGAGCGGCATGTTCGCCTTCCCGCCGATCATTGATACGAAGGTGGACCAGCCGGAGGTGAAACTCATCCTCGACCGCGACAAGGTTGCCGCGCTCGGCCTCGACATGCGCACCATCGGCGCGGACCTCGCCACGCTCGTGGGCGGGAATTATGTGAACCGCTTCAGCCTCGATGGCCGCAGCTACAAGGTCATCCCGCAGCTCAAGCGCGTCGAACGGCTCGACGCCAGCCAGCTTGAGAACAACTACGTCAAAGGCCCGAACGGAAAGCTCGTTCCCGTCAGCACCTTCGGCCACTTCGAGCGCAAGACGACGCCGCGCACGCTGAACCGCTTCCAACAATTCAACGCCGTGAAGCTCTCCGGCGTGGCCATCCGCCCGCTCGACGAGACATTGCGCTATCTCGAAACCGAGGCGGCGAAGATTCTGCCGCAAGGCTACAAGGTGGATTACACCGGCGAATCGCGGCAGTTGCGAACCGAGGGCAACAAGTTCCTTCCCGCGTTCGCGCTGGCGCTGGTTTTGATTTTTCTCGTGCTCGCCGCGCAGTTCAACAGCTTCCGCGACCCGCTCATCATCCTGCTCGGCTCCGTGCCGCTCGCGATGTTCGGCGCGCTGATGTTCTGCTTCCTCAAGATGCCCGGCAACGGCGTGCCGTTCTGGACGGACGGCTGGACGACCACGCTCAACATCTATTCCCAAGTCGGCCTCGTCACGCTCGTCGGCCTCGTCTCGAAGAACGGCATCCTCATCGTGCAGTTTGCAAACGAACTGCAACGCCGCGGCCTGCCGAAAATCCAAGCCATCCGCGAAGCTGCGCTCGTGCGCTTGCGCCCCGTGCTGATGACCAGCGTGGCGACGGTGTGCGGCCATTTCCCACTCACGCTCGTCACCGGCGCTGGCGCGGCGGCGCGCAACAGCATCGGCATCATCGTCGTCTCCGGCATGTTCATCGGCACGCTCTTCACGCTGCTCGTCATCCCGGCCATCTACGTCCTCATCGCCAAGCAACACGGCGGCGAGGAGATGGGCGCGATCGGCCGCGGCTACGATGAACCCTCCGCCATCGTGGCGAAGACGGACGTGGTCCTTGCCGGCGCGAACGGCGGCAGCCGGCGCGAGACGGTCTGAACCGGAACGCCGATTTCCAAATCGGCATTTTGGACGCAATCTCCTCACAGCTGGCCGTTTTGTAAATCGGCGCGGGCGCATCTTGACACTGCCCCCGTTTGGAGTTCCGCCTTCAGGCGGCTTGGGCGGATTGCCACGCCGAGCCGCGTAAACGCGGAACTCCAAACAGCCCGCCCATTTGTTTCGGGGGCAGTGTCAAGATGCGCCCGATCGGCGCTCCGCTGGATAAACAAGCTTCTATCGGCGGCAATTGCCGGTATGCTGTCGCCACATGTCCGCAATTTCAAACACCCCACCGCTCCCCGAACTCCTCGCGCCCGCCGGCGATTGGGACTGCGTCAAGGCCGCCGTCGAGAACGGCGCGGACGCCATCTACTTTGGCCTCGAAAAGTTCAACGCCCGGATGCGCGCGAACAATTTCACCGAAGCTGACCTGCCGAAGCTGATGGAATTTCTGCACCGTCGCGGCGTGAAGGGCTACGTCACCTTCAACATCCTCGTCTTCCAGAACGAAATCGCCGACGCGGAAAACTATCTCCGCTCCATCATCGCCGCCGGTGTGGATGCCGCCATCGTTCAGGACGTGGGCATGTGCAAACTCATTCGCTCGCTCTCGCCGGATTTCCCCATCCACGCCTCCACGCAGATGACCGTGACGAGCGCGGCGGGCGTGGAGTTCGCCCGCGACCTCGGCTGCAACCTCGTCGTCCTCGCCCGCGAATGTTCCATCGCCGAGATTGAAAAGATTCAGGCCGCGCAAGCTGCCTTGCTTGGAGTTCCTCCTTCAGGCGGTTCGGACGCTCTGCCGCCTAAAGGCGGAACTCCAAACCAACTTCCCCTCGAAGTGTTCGTCCACGGCGCGCTGTGCGTGGCCTACTCCGGCCAATGCCTCACCAGCGAATCTCTCGGTGGCCGCTCCGCCAACCGTGGCGAATGCGCGCAGGCCTGCCGCATGCCCTACGATTTGATTTCCGACGGCCAGCTCGTCCCGCTCGGTGACCGCAAATATCTTTTGAGCCCGCAAGACCTCGCCGGCTTGGATGTTTTGCCGGAGTTGATCCGCACCGGCGTCGCCTCGCTCAAGATCGAAGGCCGGCTCAAGTCGGCGGAATACGTGGCCAACATCACGCGCGTTTATCGGGCCGCGCTCGACCGCCTTGGTAGCAGCCGACGTGAGGAGGCTCAAACTGAAAAGGGGAAAGGGAGCGGAGGAGAAAAGGAGCAGTTGCCGCCCGCCAGTGTCCCTTCTTCTCCTCTGCCCCTTTTCTCCTCTGCCCGCCAGTCAGAGCCTCCTCACGTCGGCTGCTACGATGAAAAAGACCGCTACGAAATGGAGATGGCTTTCTCGCGTGGCTTGCACACCGGCTGGTTCGGCGGCACGAACAACCAGGCGCTCGTCCACGCCCGCTTCGGCAAGAAGCGCGGCGTCTATCTCGGCTCGGTTGCAAAAGTTTCCCGCGATAGCGTGGCGTTGAAGCTGGAATCACCCCTCAAGCTCGGCGACGGCATCGTGTTCGACGCCGGCAAACCGGCGGAGAAGGAAGAGGGCGGGCGCGTTTACGAAATTCAAAATTTCAAATTCAAACTTCAAAATTCCGAAGTCGAATTGAAGTTCGCGCATGACCACATTGACTTCAGCCGCGTCCACGTGGGCGACAAAGTTTGGAAGACGAACGACCCGGAACTCGACAGGCGTCTGCGCCAGACTTACGAGGGCGACAAGATCCGTTTCCAACGTCCGCTCCATCTCGAAGTTCACGGCCTCGTTGGCAGGCCGCTCACGCTCATCGCTCGCGACGGACTCGGACACGTTACAAAGATTGAATCCGCCATGCCGCTCACGCAGGCGGAGAAGCAGCCGCTCACGACGGAGCGATTGCGCGAGCAGCTTGGCCGATTGGGTGGCACGCCGTTCTGCCTCGGCGAATTGAAGAACGAACTTGCCGGCGAAGCCATGCTGCCCATGAGCGAGCTGAACCGCCTCCGCCGCGAAGCCGTCATCGAACTGGAAAAGCAGCGCGCATTACCGAAAAAGTGGGAGCTTAAAGTAGGGCAGGCGTCTCGCCTGCCCAGCGAGCGCTTCAGCGCGAGCAGTCAGCTTGCAATAACTTCCGCCGACTCCGTCGGCGGGGGCAGGCGAGACGCCTGCCCTACTTTAATTGTTCTCGTGCGCAACCTTGCACAACTCGATGCCGCGCTCGCTTGCGGCGTGACGACGGTCTATTGCGAGTTTGAAGACCCAAAGAAATATCGCGAGGCCGTTTTACTGGCGCGTGACGGGTGGCGCGTGACGGGTGGCGTGGATTCCCTGTCACCCGCCACACGTCACCCGTCACCTACCATTTGGGTTGCCCCGCCTCGCATCTTCAAGATGGGCGAGGAATGGATTCTCAATCAGGTCCGCTCCGCCAACGCCGACGGCTACCTCGTCCGCAACTATGACCACCTGAAATTTTTCGCCGGCGATCGCAAGCGGGGCGATTACTCGCTGAACATCGCCAACCATTTCGCCGCCGACTATTTCAAGAACAAGTTCGCCCTCGAAACCGTGACCGCCAGCTACGACCTGAACGTCACGCAGCTCGAAGCATTGCTGCAAGGCGCGCCGCCGGAGTGGTTCGAGATCACCATCCACCAGCACATGCCGATGTTTCACATGGAGCACTGCGTGTTCTGCGCGTTCCTCTCCACCGGCACGGATTACACGAACTGCGGCCGCCCGTGCGATAAGCATGATGTCCGCCTGCGCGACCGCGTGGGCGCACAGCACGCGCTCAAGGCAGACGCGGGTTGCCGCAACACCGTCTTCAACTCGCAATCGCAGACCGGCGCGGAATACGTGGAGCGGATGCTGGCATTGGGCGTGCGGAATTTCCGCGTGGAGTTCCTGAACGAAACACCGGAGCAAGTGACCGAGACCATCGTGAAATATCGTCAACTCTTGCGTGGTGAAATTTCCGGCACGGAACTCTGGCGCGAGCTGAAGCTCTTCAACCAACTCGGCGTCACGCGCGGGCAGATGGGGAAGTGAGCCTAGAGCAGTCTCAAAAACTGTAGCCGGTGAGTTGGCAGAGGGCTGCCGCAGTCCAAGACCTCGCGGAATTTTTAAAGCCGCCTTACAAACCGTGGCCACAGTTTTAATTAAATCGCTCTAGCGCGGAGCGATGCGCCGCGCTCCATTTCTTGGCCGCAGAAAGCGTCACAGTTTTTTGAACCTGATCGGGCTGCCGGCGACCTCAATGCAGGCGGTAGAACACGGCGGGGACGTTGTTGGTGAAAAACAAGGCCATGACGGGCACCCCGTTGCTGGCCGGCACCCAGATTCCTGTAGCGAGATTCGTGGTTGTCTCCAAGATGTAATTCGTGCCGGAGAATGGATAAAAGACCGCCACCTGATTGCCCACCCCGCTGATATAAACCTGCGGCGGCGGGGTGGCATTGGTGGTGATGACTAGTGTCAACGCCTTCGTAGCCAAGTTGCTGTTCCCATCTTGGACTTGAACGGTGAAGTTGTTGGTGCCGGAACTGTTCGGGGTGCCGGAGAGAACCCCGCTGCCATCTAGCGTCAAGCCCGAGGGTAGCACGCCCGCATTGAGCGACCAAGTGAAGGAAGGATAGCAACTCGCCGCACCCAGAAGTGTTTCGTAATAAGACCCCGCCTGGCCATTTGTCAGACTCGTGGTGGTAATTTGCACTCCGTTGCAGGGTTGGATGGTGAAATTCGCCACTCCATTGTTGTTAGCGATGCTGACGTTTTGATTGTTCGGACAGAGATAAGTGCCCGCGCCCAGAATGCCATCCAAGGTGTTGTCGCCGCCGTTGCAACTGACGCCCACGCTCCAGTTACCGCTTGCCACGTTCAACCAGAAGTTTCCGCTCGTGTCGGTGTTCACCCCCAAGGCCTGATAGTTGGTGCCGTTGATGGTCGCGTAGGCATACACGCTGACGTTTGTGATTGGGCTGTTGTTGATGGCACGAACATAACCGGTGATGTGGTTGGTGGCAGACTTGGCGATGAAGTTTTTTAGCACGACCGTTCCTGCGTTGAGATTTGTCTGGCTGATGCCTTCAGTAAAAACATAATTGGTGACGTTCGGGTTTTGGTTATCAATTTGCAGTTGCCAGCTTCCTGCCAACGCACCGCCAACGTAATTTCCATTTGCATCAGTCAACTCATCGTCCTCGTAAAGATAGTTACTCTGGTCGCTGGTATAAAGATGCACGGCGGCGAGCGGACTGCCCGCATCGGTCTTCACACTGCCATAGAACAGCGCCGTTGCCTTGGGCAACAGCACCGTGATGCCGGCCACGCTGCCGGCGAAAGTGTTGGTCTTGGTGGAGTCCTGTGTCCGAAGGTAACCATGCAGGCTGACCGCTCCACTGTCCCCACCCAACTTCCACGAGTTCGTGGTAACGCGGGCGGTAAAATTGCCATTCGTGTCCGTTGAACCGATGCCCACCAAACCATTCGTGGACTGCACGCTGATGAACAGCCCCGGCAAGCCGACGCTGGCGTTGGCCGCATCCGCAACTTTCCCAGAGAGGCTTTGATTGGCGGCGATGAGTGCCAGATTCGTGGTGATACTCGCGCCGTTGGTCAGTGTGATGGTCGGCGCAATGGAAGAATTCGCGAGATAATTGCTTCGGAACGCCAGCAGGAAATATGCGCCCGGCGGGGCTTTGATGGAATACGCGCCGGAGTTGTTCGCCACGCAACCGAACGCGGGATTTAATCCATCGCCCCCCGGTTGGAACAAGATGACGCTCGCGTTCGGCACGTTCGTGCCGCTGTTGGTCACGCTGCCGGAAAGCGTGCCAGACAAGGCAAACGTCGCATTGGTGACGGTGAACAAGTTCGTAATCGGCGTGAATCGCGCCGTGGGACTGGAAAGTTTATACAGATATTTCCCCACGAAGTTCTGCACGAAATCGCCGTTCTGAAAATTCAATTTCGCTGTGATGTTCGTGGCTGTTGTGTCCGTGTCGCCCGGCACGTTAATGTTTGTCACACCGCCGATCACCGTCGCCACGCCTTCCGTAAGCCCAAATTGTTGGATCAAAAAATCCGAGCTATCCACCACGCCATTCGTGTTCAAGTCGAAAAATTTCTGGATGACCACCGGCTCGCCGTTGGTCAAGCCCGTGACCGCGAGCGTGATGAAACCGCTGTAGGTATTGCTGACTGCGGTCGGCGTGATAGTCAACGCCGGCACCGCCCACGCGCGACTGCCGATGAAAGCGCCTGTGAGCGCAATGAGCACGAGATGTTTGAAGAAAAGTTTCATAATAGTGCCTTTCAGATGAAACACTGGACGTAGCTTGTTTCACCGAGATTGTTCTATACCCCTTGCCCATCCAAAGCAACGCGCATGTATCCGGTCACGAGTAGAAATATCCCAGCTCCCGCAGCGACGCGTAATCCTTCGCCCGTTCCGCTGTCGCGCGGCCGAGGATGATGTGGTCTAGCACCTCGATCTTCAGCAACTGGCCGGCGCGGATGAGGTCGCGCGTCACCTTGATGTCCGCCTCGCTCGGCGTCGGGTCGCCGCTCGGATGATTGTGCGCCAGCACGATCGCCGACGCATTCGCGGCGATGGCGGCTTTGAAAACTTCGCGCGGATGCACGAGCAACTGGTCAATCGTCCCGTCAATCACTTCCTCCACGCGGATGAGCCGCTTGCGCGTGTTAAGCAGCAGCACTTGGAGCGTCTCCACATTCTTCACGAGATTTTTTCCGCGCAGCAGACGCACGACATTTTCCGGGTTGTCGAGCAGCGGCGATTCGTCCTGAAGTTCATGCGCCATCTTGTGCGCGAGCGCGAACGCGGCCACGAGCGTCACCGCCTTGTCGCGCCCGATGCCTTTGACTTTTTTCAAATCATCCACGGAGGCGAGCGCGAGTTGCTGCAACGAGCCGAACCGCGCGAGTAATTGTTTGCCGACCTCGACGGCGTTCGTGCCTTTGAGACCGGTGCGAAGAAGAATCGCGATCAATTCCGCGTTGCTCAATGCCGCCGCGCCGTGGGCGATGAGCCGTTCGCGCGGGCGTTCGCTGGCGGGCTGGTCTTTGATCCGTAAGGCTTCAGACATGACGGTGGTTTAGCCGCGAACCACGCGAAACACACGAACAATTTCAGCATCTGACTTCCATAGGAGCGCGAACCGTCCCGGTTCGCAGCACGTTGTTTGCAAAGAAGGCTTCGGAAATTTTAAACGCCTCACCGCTGTCGGGCGCGCTGCGGGCGGAGACCTCCCGCGCTCCACGCAATCACTTCACAATAAACTCCGCGAACTCCGCGTGGTGATGCGCCGGGATTCGCGCCTTGAACTTCGCGGCCTTCGCTAGGTAGCGGCTTTCAATGACTTGTCCCAGCTTGTGCAGCCGCGCGATGACGGCGGCTTGTTCGAGCGGGATTTTCAATTCCACCAGCTCGCGCACGGGGCGCAGTTGCACGCCGAGTTCGGCGAGCAACTCGGTCACGCCGTCGCCGCTCGCGGCGGAGATGGCCACGGCGTTGGGATACCGTTCCAGAAAGCGCGGCAGTAGTTCGCGGCTGGAGTGCAGACGGTCAATCTTGTTGAAGACCATCAGCGTTGGTTTGTCCGCCGCGCCGATCTCCGCGAGCACGGCGTTCACGGCGGCGATCTGCTCGTCTGCTTGCGGATGGCTGATGTCCACGACGTGCAGCAGCAGGTCGGCTTGCACGACTTCTTCGAGCGTGGCCTTGAACGCCTCGACGAGGCCGTGCGGGAGTTTGCGGATGAAACCCACGGTGTCGGTGAGCAACACGTTTTGGTTTGTCGGCAATTTCAACCGCCGCGTCGTCGGGTCGAGCGTGGCGAACAAAATGTCCTTCGCCAGAACTTCCGCGCCGGTGAGTTTGTTGAGCAGTGTGGATTTGCCGGCGTTGGTGTAGCCGACGATGGATGCGAGCGGCCACTGGCTGCGCTGGCGGCCGGCGCGCTGGGTCTCGCGCTGCTGGCGCACGGTGTCGAGGTCGCGCTCGATGCGGTCAATGCGCTCGCCCACCTTGCGGCGGTCGGCCTCGAGCTGCGTCTCGCCTTCGCCGCCGCGCATGCCGATGCCGCCGGATTGCCGCGATAAGTGCCCCCAGAACCGCGTGAGCCGCGGTAGCAAGTGCTGGAGCTGCGCGAGTTCGATCTGCATCTTGCCTTCGCGGGTGCGGGCGCGCTGCGAGAAGATGTCGAGGATGAGCGCGGTGCGGTCGAGTATCTTGATCTCGAAAATCTTTTCCAGGTTGCGCGTTTGCGCGGGGGAAAGTTCGTCGTCGAAGATGACGGTGTCCACCTTGTTCGCCTTGCAGAACGCGGCGTATTCGCCGGCCTTGCCTTTGCCGATGTAGGTGGCGGCGTTGCGGGACTCGATTTTCTGCGTGCCGTCGCCGATGACTTCGCCGCC
>JANMJO010000157.1:0-4417 GCA_031371425.1 Verrucomicrobiales bacterium
TTCAGGCGGTTCGGGGACGGCGGCAGCCGGAGCTGCGTGAACGCGGAACTCCGAGCGAGCGTTCCGCTTCCGCAACGCGATCACCGCCGCCACGCAGCCCGTCCATGTCGGCAGCATATCCACGAGGGGAATGAACTCCACCAGGAACGTCGGCAGCAGCAGCCAATGGAAACCAAGGATCGCGCTCGCCGCCACCATCATCACGCAATCAATCGCCTCATCAATCCCCGCCCAGCCGAGCGGCCCGAGCAGGAGCTGCATCCCATCAGCAATCACTGCGGCGACGAGCGCGAGGACGATGCGCGTCCGCGTGAGTTGCGGCGTGCGGAAGCGGTCGGCGAATTTTTGCAGCGGGTTCATGAAAATATTCCCCACCTTTCCCCCTCACCCCGGCCCTCTCCCTCGGGGAGAGGGAGAATCGCATCCAGCCTCATACAATTTGCTGCCACCGGATTTGCCGTTGCGGAATTTGCCAACCGCGCGATTGAACAATCCACGATTGCCGCAACCTGTTCCCTCTCCCCAAGGGAGAGGGCCAGGGTGAGGGGAAAGCGGTGTCCACAACCAGTGTTCATGGTTTCGTTGCAAGTGACTAAAAATTTCATCGCCAGATGTGTTTCGGATATTTCCGCGCCAGCTCGGATTTAATCTTCGGATAATGCTCGCGCCAGAAGCTCGCGAGGTCTTGCGTGACTTGGATGGGTTTCATGCCCGGCGTCAGAATGTGAACCGTCACCGGCACGCGACCCAGCGCGATCTTCGGCGTCTGCGTCACGTCGTAAAGCTCCTGGATGCGCAGGGAGATGTAGGGCGCGCGGCCTTCCTCGTAGTTCACTTTTGGCGTGCGTCCGTTCGAGAGCGTGAGCCGCTCCGGCGCGTGCTTATCCAGCAACTCGCGCTGCGCGGGCGAGAGCCACGACATCACGATGGGCTTCACCTCGCGCTCCTTGATGTCCTTGTAACTCGCCGCGCCAAGGCAAAGTTGCTCGATGATGGCTTTCTTGTCGTCGTCGGTGATGGGCGGCAACTGCAAGTCCGCGCAATGGTGACAAAGTAATTTCAACCGTTGCAGCCATTGCTCCACGTGATGATCCCAGTTCGGCAGCAGCAACCGCCCCGCGTTGACTTCCTCCGCCAGCAACCGCGCCGCCGCATCAGCAGGCGGCGGGTCAACACGCTTGGCCGCGAGCGCGAGATCGCGGAAGCGCAACAGCTCCGCCGCCATCACGCGCTTCGCTTGCGCGTCCCACTGGACGTGAATCTCGCTGGTGATGTCGTCGGGGAAAAGCTCGCGCAGCCAATCCACCTCAATGGCGGTGGCGATGGAGAGGATGGTGTTCACCTCGTTGTCGCGCCCGCCGACCTCGCGGATTTCGGCGACTACAAATAATCCGTAGCAGCCGACGTGAGGAGGCTCATTCTTATGATTTGATTTTTGAGCCTCGTTACCTCGGCTGCTACTTTGATGACGATGCACCACGCTTTCGCGCGCGAGCACGCCGCGCCTGCCGTGGACGAGTTCGCAGCGGAGCGTGCCGGTATCCATGCGCCGCCCCACGCGGTCGCTGAAGCCGATGAGAATGCACTTCTGCAATGCTTCGTCCTTCACCTCGCGCGGCGCGGTATCGAGGCCTTCGTCCTTGGCGATGCGGAGGAATTGCTCGAACAGCGGGCCGACCTGCTTGGCGGTGACGGCGTGGATGCCGAGCTGGCGGCAGGCGTCGAGGCGGAACTGATTCTTCGCCGCAAAATTCCAGGCGCGCATGAGAATCCAGAAATCGGAAGTCGCTTTCTCGCCGAGCAAATCTTCGCGGTCTGACTGCACGTCCTTGCCGCCGCCGCGCAGCAGGAGGTCGCGGCCCTGCGTGAGCGCGGCGACGAGGCAGGCTTGGTGGACGCAGCCGTATTCCTGCGCTGCGAGCAGCATCCGCGAGTAGCGCGGGTGCGCGGGGAAGGCGAGCATGCGCCGACCGAGTTCGGTGATTAAAGTAGGGCAGGCGTCTCGCCTGCCCGGCTCGCGCTTCAGCGCGAGCGATTGAGATGACTGATCCGCCTCGCTTTGCTCGGCGGGGGCATGCGAGACGCCTGCCCTACGTTGAAGCGCCCCCAAGTCCGTCAGCAATTCCTCCGCGTGTGTCAGCGAAATCTCGTCTGGTTTTTCCAGCCAGCGGAACGCGCGCAAATCTTCCACGCCCGCCGCTTTGAGCGTGAGCACGACTTCCGAGAGATCCAGCCGTTTGATCTCGGCGAGTTCCTGCGGTGCGCGTTCGTCGTGTTCCGACCGCGACCAGAGCCGCAGGCATTTGCCCGGAGCGGTGCGACCGGCGCGACCGGCGCGCTGGTCGGAGCTGGCTTGGGAAATTTTTTCGACGAGCAAGGTGTTGATGCCGCGGCTGGCGTCGTAGCGGGCGATGCGGGCGAGGCCGGAATCAATCACCAACCGCACGCCGTCAATGGTGATGCTTGTCTCGGCGACGTTGGTGGAGACGATGACCTTGGGCTGTTCGTAGCGGGCGACGGCGGCATCCTGGTCGCGCGGCGAGAGTTCGCCGTGGAGCGGCAGCACGAGGTAGCCGCGTGATTCGGAGAGGTTGCGGATGGCTTGGATGGTCTGCGAAATCTCGAAGCCGCCGGGCATGAACACGAGCACATCGCCCTTGCCGCCGGAGTTGACGAACTGGGCGAAGGCGTCTGCCGCGAGCTCCCACGGCGGCGGCGGGTTCGCGCCGAGGCGGTGCGGGAGATATTCGATGTCCACCGGGAACATGCGGCCTTGCGAGGTGAGGACGGCGCACTTCTGAATTTCCGATTTCCGATTTCCGATTTCCGATTTGGAAAGATAATCCTCCAGCACATCGGCGTTCAGCGTGGCGGACATGACGACGATGAGCAGGTCGGGGCGATGTTGTTCCTGGATGTCCAGTGCGCGGGCGAGGGTGATGTCGCCGTAAAGATGGCGCTCGTGGAATTCATCGAAGATGACGGCGGCAATTCCGGTGAGCTTCTCGTCTCGAATTAATTGCCGGAGGAGAATGCCTTCGGTCTCGAACTTGATGCGGGTGGCGGCGCTGACGCGGTTCTCGAAGCGGACTTGGTAGCCGACTTCGCGGCCCAGCTCGACGCCGAGTTCGTGCGCGACGCGGGATGCAAGCAGGCGGGTGGCGAGGCGGCGGGGTTGGAGGATCACGCATTGGCCGCTGCCGAGGAGGCCGTGCTTGAGGAGCATCTGCGGGACTTGCGTGGACTTGCCCGAGCCGGTGGGGGCTTGCAGGACGAGGCGATTCGTCGCGCGGAGGGTGGCGACGATGTCGTTCTCGATTTCGTAGATTGGAAGCTGGGCGGAACTCACACGGAAATGTTAATAAGGAAACTAGGAAGGCAGGAAATGAAATTCATAGTTTCATGGTTTCCTTATTTCACCTTGTCTGCGTTCCAGATGTTCGTCGTCCCACGAAGCGGGGTCGTCGAGCGATTCGAGGTGCGTGAAGACGACGGCGTTGGTGAGGCTGCGGGAGATGTCGGCTTCGATTTGGTCGAGGAGTTCGTGGCCGCGCTGGACGGTCCAGTCGCCGGGGACGAGGACGTGCATGGAGATGAATTTCCGCGCGCCAGCCTGGCGGGAGAGCAGGGCGTGGAATTGGATGCCGCTCTTTTCGTAGTCGGCGAGCGCCTTGTGCACGGTGGCGACGTCTTCGGGGGAAAGCGATGCGTCCATGAGGCCGCCGATGGAGCGGCGCACGATGCTCACGCCCGTCCAGACGATGTTGACGGCGACGAGGAGGGCGACGACGGGGTCGAGCCAGTTCCACCGGGTCAGCGCGACGAGGCCGACGCCTGCGAGCACGCCGGCGGAGGTCCAGACGTCGGTGAGCAGGTGGTGCGCGTTGGCTTCGAGCGTGATGGAGTTGTGCTTGCGCCCGGCGCGCAGGATGAGCAGGGCGACGACGAGGTTCACGAGCGATGCGGCCACGGAAACGAGCAGGCCGATGCCCAGTCCTTGCAAGGGTTGCGGCGCGAGCAGGCGCGGGATGGCTGTGAAACTGATGCTGACGGCGGCGAGCAGAATCAGGCTGCCTTCGACGCCGCTGGAAAAATATTCGGCCTTGGTGTGGCCGTAGGCGTGGTCTTCGTCAGCGGGCTTGGCGGCGAGGGTCAACATCGCCAGCGCCATGATGCCGCCGACCAGATTCACGAGCGACTCGACGGCATCCGAGAGCAGCCCGACCGAGCCGGTCAGGTAGTAAGCCCACGTCTTGAGCCCGATGGTCGCCAGCGCGGCGGCGATGGAAAGCCAGGCGAAACGGGTTAAGGCGGAGCGGTTCACGGCGGGCAGATTAGATACGAACCGAAGGCGTTCGCCAAGCTTGTAGCCGCGCTTGTGAAAGCGCGGAATCCGCGTTTTCACAAACGCGGCTAC
>JANMJO010000194.1:0-3375 GCA_031371425.1 Verrucomicrobiales bacterium
GAAGTTCTCGGCAAGGTCGGTGGCTTCGGTGGCTTGTTCCAACTCGATTTGAAGAAATACCGCGAGCCTATCCTCGTCAGCAGCGTGGACGGCGTGGGCACGAAGCTCAAGATCGCGTTCGCGATGGACAAGCACGACACCATCGGCGCGGACCTCGTGAACCATTGCGTCAATGACATCGCGGTGCTCGGCGCGGAACCGCTCTTCTTCCTCGATTACCTTGGCACGGGCAAACTCGAACCGCACGTCTTCACCGACATCATCAAAGGCTTCGCCCGCGCCTGCGCGGAAAACAATTGCGCCCTCATCGGCGGCGAAACCGCGCAGATGCCCGGCTTCTACCAGAAGGGCGAATACGACCTGAGCGGCACGATCGTCGGCGTCGTGGAGAAATCCAAAATGCTTAACGGCCAGAAAACCGTGAAGCGCGGCGACGTCGTCATCGGCATCGAATCCAGCGGCCTGCACACGAACGGTTATTCGCTCGGACGCAAAATTTTCTTCGAGCAGTTGAAGTTGAAAACCTCCAGCCGCATCCCCGGCTCGAAGCTCACGCTCGGCGCGGAGTTGCTCAAAGTCCACGTCAGCTACGGCCCGCTCGTGCAACGGCTGCTGGCGCGTTTTAATAAATCGGCAATCGGCAATCGGCAATCGGCAATCCGGGCGTTCGCCCACATCACGGGTGGTGGTTTCGTGGACAACATCCCGCGCGTGCTGCCGAAGTCGCTCGACGTCGTCATCCGCAAAGGTTCGTGGGACATGCTGCCCATCTTCCAGATCATCGAACAGCGGAGCGGCGTGCCGGACGAGGAATTGTATCAAGTCTTCAACATGGGCATCGGCATGGTCGCCATCGTGGCGGCGGACAAGGCGGAAGCCGTGCTGAAATTCATCCGCGCGCAAAAGCACAAAGCCTGGCTCATCGGCGAAGTGGTGAAGGGCAAGGGCGAGGCGCGGGTGGAATGATTAATTTGTGAAGGGATAAATCACAATGGATGAGATCGGAACAGAACCAACAAAAAGCGACTGGCTGTCGCTTGTTTTTGTCGTGTTCCCCATGTTCACCGGCATTGTAGCCGTGATACCAATGATATGTGTTGGTTATTTCTACTTGGGTTCTCCAACGTGTATACCGCCAACGTCTGTAAAAGCAGCCTGTTTAATCTTTGGTGCGACGGTGTCGTTCCTTTTCGTAAGGCGTGAACTGAATCGTAAATACTGGTTACTTACGGAGGCTGAATTGATTTCTGGTAGATGGAATTGTAAGCGCATTCCGCTGTCATCTGTTAAAAAAGTCATCGTGGGATTGCCGAACTTGTTGGGTAAAGCAAGCAAGCTGACATCACCAGCTATCGGGGAACTTGCCGCACACGCAAACACGAATGCGCTTTTGATAATTTTGGCCGATGAAAGACTTCTTCCCCTAAAGTTGAGTTTTTTGGATGAAGGTCCGTTTCTTACCCAAGAATTGGTTAAAAGGTTGTCAAACCGCGTGGTCTGGAATCATCAATACACCGAAGATGAAATTAGAATTCTTCGCCGAGTTGCCGACCCTAATGCTTTAAGTGCCAAGCAATCTTTAAAAGGATTATTCTAATTTATTGGCGCATGAAACTCCTCGTCATCGGTTCAGGCGGGCGCGAGCACGCGCTGGTTTGGAAACTGGCGCAGTCGCCCGCATGGATGCCGCTCGAACCTTCTGGAACATCCCGCTTGCACGAAAGCCGCCGCTGAATACGCCGCAGTCCTGACTTCGCGCGAGCTGGCAGTTCTGCAATTGATTGCCGAGGGCATTCTACTCGTTGCGGCACAGTTTCAATTCGGCGTCCCCCACCGCCAGCCGCACCGCACGTCCTCGCGCCTTGACCTTGTTCCAATGCTTCCGCCCCTTTCCCACTTCTACAGAACACTGAAAAAACCAACAGAGATTAGGGCCGCGGTGAGGGGGAAGCAGCGGCACGCAACGCCACCGGAAAATTTACGACTACAGTATTTTTGAAACTGCTCTAATTCTGCGGCACGAATTCCTTCACCAGCTTTTCGGCCATGGCGATTTGTTGCGCGGTCATTTCCTTGAGCAGCACGGAGCGGATGTTCGCGCCGTTGTTGTCGCCGTGCTGTGCGGCGAGCGCGAACCACTTGGCGGCTTCGACCGGGTCTTTGGCCACGCCTTTGCCGAAGGCGGTGAGCAGGGCGAGGTTATTCTGCGCGCCTCCGAAACCGCGTTCGGCGGCGATGCGATACCACCTGCCGGCTTCTGCGAAATCCTGCGGCACGCCATGACCGTCCTCATACATTTTGCCGAGGTTGTTCTGGGCGTCGGCGAAGTTCTGACTCGCGGCCTTGCGGAACAGTTCCAGCGCGGCGGCGAAATCCTGCGGCACGCCCTTGCCGTTGGAATACATCCAGCCGAGCGTGGACTGCGCGGCGGCGAAATTCAGGTCCACCGCTTTCTTCGCCCACTTGATCGCTTCGGTATAATCCGTGGCCGCACCGCCGCGGCCTTCGATGTAGAGAATCGCGAGCAGCGACTGGGCTTCGGCGTAATTATTCTCCGCTGCTTGGAGTAGCAATTTGACTGCGGCTTCGGGCGCGGGCGGAGTGGCCTTGCCGTCCACGTAGAGCACGGCGAGCTGGTATTGCGCGGAGGGATAATTGCGCTCGGTTGCCTGGCGCAGCCAGCGGACGGCTTCATTCAAATCCTGTTTCACACCTTTGCCTTCGGCGAGGAGTTGGCCGAGATTGCGTTGGGCGGCGGCGTTGCCTTTCTCGGCGGCCTTGCGGAAGTAACTGGCGGCCTGCTCCGGGTTCGCCTCCACGCCGCGGCCGTTTTTGTAGGCGAGGCCCATGGCGTTCAAGGATTCAGCGTTGCCCGATTCGGCGTTGGTGCGCAACTCGTCCAGGTCCGGCGACTGGCTGCGGGCGATGACGGCAGAAGAGATTAAGAGTGCAGCGACCAAGGCACGGGGCAGGGAGCAGGCTGGAAGGCGCAGTAGGAGTCTCATGGTTGAATCATAAAACTCCTCGCGTCGCCCGCAACGGAAAAATGCCGTTCGCCCACCGCATGAATGTGCTGTATTCCCGCTCATTGCGACTCATCCGCGTAGCGCAGGGCGTCTGCCCCCGTGAACCCGCAGCAGAGGAGGGCTGCGCTACACACACTTCGGAAACATCAGGACTCCCGTCTGGAAAAGCAACGCGTGCCGCCGGCTGCTTTTTTTCACACCCCCGGCGCAAAACGGCACTCCAAAAAACGCAAAATGGTTATCGTGAAATTCCGCTGCCGTGTGCTAATTTGCACCAATCAAAGTAACACCTGTGAACGTTTCATCGCATTGCACCAAGCACTTTCCTTGCGCCCGGGCTCTCGTATGC
>JANMJO010000195.1:0-7469 GCA_031371425.1 Verrucomicrobiales bacterium
CCCGGCTCGCAGCAGCTCATCAACACGGGGACGCAAGAATACTTCAGGGCGGCTCCTGGCATTCGTGGCCGCTGCGAGCCGGGACGTCTCGCGCTCCGCTGGTAGCGCACCGTCAAGATGATCCTCGATCAGCTCAAGGGCGGCGATTTGTACGTGCTGCCGACCGAACGGTGATGCCGGGGGCGCATATTGCTCCAGTTCTCAATTAGCGCTGTTTGGAGTTTGGAGTTCCGCCTTCAGGCGGCTGCGCGGGTTTCACCCCGAACCGCCTAAAGGCGGAACTCCGAACATGGACCGGCGCAAGATGCCCCCAGACGCGCCGAGCGGAACGAATTCCATTGTCCGCCGCCCCGGTCGTTTCTACACTGCGCACGTTCCCCCGCAACATGACGCCGACGCAACAACACGCGACGCTGGCCACGGCGAACGGTGAAGTCGTCTTCGACAAACTCACGCGCACGCTCCACGCCACCGACGCCTCGCACCACGAGATCGAGCCGCTCGCCGTCGCCTTCCCCCGCAACGCCGCCGAAGCCGCCTCCATGATCAAAGCCGCCGCCGCCGCCGGCGTCTCCGTCACCCCACGCGGCGCGGGCACAGGCCTCGTCGGCGGCGCGCTGGGCGAAGGGCTGGTCATTGACTTCGCCCGGCACAACCGCCAGATCACTCAATTCAACCCCGAGAAACGCACCGTCCGCGTCGGCGCGGGCGTGGTGCTGGATCAGCTCAACCAGTTTCTCAAGCCGCACGGGTTCTGCTTCGGGCCAGACGTGGCCACGAGTTCCCGCGCCACCATCGGCGGCATGATCGCCAACAATTCCTCCGGCGCACGAGCGCGCTTTTACGGAACGACAGCCGACCACGTCCTCGCCGTGGAAATTGTTCTCGCCGATGGCAGCATCGCCAACGTCAGCCCCGCTCGCGATTCGCTCAAGGCGCAGCGCGAACTGCTGGAAGACATCGCCGCGCTCAACAGCCTGCTGATCGCCGAACAATTTCCGCCCGGCCTCGTCAAGCGACTCCCCGGCTACGCCCTCGACCGCATCGTGCGCGACCCCGGCAACCTCATCAACGTCCTCGCCGGCAGCGAGGGCACGCTCGCGGGAATCGTTTCCGCCGAGTTGAAGATCGTGCCGCTGCCGAAGGAACTCGGGCTGGGCCTGATCTTCTTCGACAGCGTGACCGAAGCGATGCAGGCCAGCGTGGAATTGCTCGACCTCCAGCCCGTCGCCATCGAGCATCTGGACCGCATCCTCATTGACCAGACGCGCGGGCAGCGCGATTTCCAAGCCGCGCGGGACCTTCTGAATTTCGATCTCGAACCCTGCGAGTCCGTGCTGGCCGTGGAATTTTACGGCGACGTCGAGGCCAAGCTCGCCGCGCTCGAACAAAAAAAACTTGGCAAGCGCAAACGCATTCTCCAAACGCTCGCGCAGGTGAACCATTTCTGGGCGTTGCACAAGGCCGGCCTCTCGCTGCTCACCAGCCGCCGGGGCGATGCCAAGCCCGTGACGTGCATCGAGGATACCGCCGTGCGACCGAAAGATTTGCCCGCGTATTACGAGGGGCTGCGCGGCATCCTGCGGCGGCTCGATTTGGAGGCGTCGTTCTACGGCCATGCGGCGGCGGGTTTGCTGCACGTGCGGCCCGTGCTGGATCTGCATTCAGCGGAGGACCTGAAAAAGTTTCGGCAAGTGACGGAGGAAGTCGCCGCGCTCGTGCGGCAGTTCCAAGGCTCGTTCTGCGCCGAACACGGCGTGGGTCTCGCGCGCACGGAATTTCTCAAGGCGCAGGTCGGCGATGAACTCCACACGCTGATGCGGCAGATCAAAACGTCCTTCGACCCGCACCGGCTGTTCAATCCCGGCAAGATTATCTCCGACGGCCGCTACCGGCTCGACTCGCACCTGCGCCATAACCTGACCGCGCCCATCGAGCTGCCGTTCGTGCCGACACTGGCGTTCGCCGCGCGTGACGAATCGTTCATCGCCAATCTGGAGCAGTGCAACGGCTGCGGCGGCTGCATCAAAGAGACTCCGACGATGTGCCCCACATACATCGCCACCGGCGATGAACTCATGTCCACGCGCGGCCGCGCCAACATCATCCGCTCCGTCCTCGCCGCCCCCGGCAATCTGGACACGGCCAGCAGCGTGGCGGAACTGGACGCGGCGTTGAGCAACTGCCTCTCCTGCCGCGCCTGCGTGAACGAATGCCCGTCCAGCGTGAACCTGCCGTTGCTCAAAGCGGAACTCCAGTTCGCCCGCGTTCGCCGCAGCGGTCTCACGTTGAGCCAGCGTCTCTTCAGCGGCGTGGACCGGCTCGGCGCGCTCGGCTGCAAATTCCCGTGGCTCGCGAACATGGTGACGGACTCCTTTTTCGCGCGGCAGTTGCTGGCGCGCGTGGTCGGCATCTCCACGCAGCGCGTCCTGCCACATTACACGCGCGAACGATTCGATGTCTGGTTCGCGCAACGCCCGGCCCAGCCCAAGCGACTGAAACGCGGGCGAATCATTCTGTGGGACGATACCTATGTGCGCTACCACGAGCCGCACATCGGCCAGGCCGCCGTGAAAGTCCTCGAAGCCGCGGGCTTCGAGGTCATCCTCCCGACCGGACGCGAATGCTGTGGCCGCCCCGCGTTCAGCCAGGGGCATCTCCACAAGGCGATGCGTTTGGGCCGGCACAATCTCGACATGCTCCACGTCAAGGGCAGCCTCATCCCGATTCTTTTTCTCGAACCGTCCTGCTACTCCATGTTCGCCGAGGATTACCGCGAGCTGAAACTCCCCGGCGCGGAAGAGGTCGCCTCGCGCTGCTTTCTCTTCGAGGAATTTCTGGACGACCTGCTGCGCCGCGAGCCGGGCTTGCTGCGGTTCACAGCAGACATGGCCAATGTCGTCGTCCACGCGCATTGCCACACCAAGGCGCTCACCGGCGCGGGCTTCATGCACCGGCTGGCGGCGCGCCTGCCCGAGCGGCGCGTGACAGTGCTGGACACCGGCTGCTGCGGCATGGCCGGCGCGTTCGGAATGCAGACCGCGAAATACGATCTCTCCATGCAAGTCGCCGCGCCGCTGGCGAAAAAATTAAAGGAACAACCTTTCGGCACAGTAGTGATAGCATCCGGGACAAGTTGCCGGCAGCAGATGGCCTCCCTCGCGCCCGTGCGCCCACGGCACATGGCCGAGGTCTTGGCGAGTGCGCTGGCAAACAGATAGGAGTTGTTCCTGCTTCCACCGGAGCGCGAGACGTCCCGGCTCGCAGCAGCTCTTCAACACTGGGACGCAAGAATACTTCGGATCGACTCCTGACATTCGTGACCGCTGCGAGCCGGGACGTCTCGCGCTCCGTCTGCTTGTGGTGCTTCCCCTCTTTGGTGTTGGTGTCAAGATGCGCCCCGTTGCGGTTCAGAGGCCGGGGAAAGCTCGCAATCGGATTCCTGATGGCGCAATCTATCGCCGACTTTATTTCGCCATGGCCAAACCAAACATCATCGAACTGGACGACGGACAATCGCTCCAGCGCATTCCCATCATCTACGAGGACCGCTCCGTGATGGCCGTGGACAAGCCCGCGAGCTGGATGCTCGTGCCGTTCTCGTGGCAGAACACCAACCGCAACCTGATGGCCGCGCTCACGTCCTCCATCTCTGCCGGCGATTTCTGGGCGCGCTCGCGCGGGCTGAAATTCCTCCGCAACGTCCACCGCCTCGACGCGGACACCACCGGCATTCTGCTCTTCGTCAAAAGCATGGGGGCCGTCGAACCGTTCACCGACTTGTTCGAGAGCCGGCAGATGGAGAAAATTTATCTCGCCGTCGTGAACGGCAAACCCAAGCAGCAAGAATGGACGTGCGAACTCCCGCTCGCACCCGACCCGCGCCAGATCGGCAAGATGCGCGTGGATCACCACGAAGGCAAAGATGCCGAGACGCATTTCCGCGTATTGCAAACCCGCGAAACTCCCGGCGGCCCGCTCACGCTCGTCGAGGTGATGCCCGTCACCGGGCGCACGCACCAGATTCGCATCCACCTCGCGTCCGCCGGCACGCCCATCACCGGCGACAAACTTTATGGCATCAACGCCGCGCCCCTCGGCCCGACGTATGCCGATGGCCGCGCCAAGCGCCGCCCCGGCATCGCCAACACGCCCGAGCCGCTGGGCCTGCGCTCCGTGTATTTGAGCTACCGCGATCCGTTCCAGAAACGCCGCGTGGAAATCCACGCCGCGAAGGAGGGATACTTGAAGCAGTTTGGGTTCGATTCGCAGGAGTCGGCGAGCGAGGCGCAAACGTCGTCGCCTGCCGGATAAAGCGCCAGAGGGCTGACGCTTTTCAGAGCTTGCTCCGAACCTGCGGCGCGTTAATTTGCCGAGTCAATCAACCTCTACCCCGTTTGGTTTATGAAACTCACCTACTACGGACACTCCTGCCTCGCCGTCGAAGTCGCCGGCAAAACGCTGCTGTTCGATCCGTTCATCACTCCGAACCCGCGCGCCAAGCACATTGACGTCGCCAAACTCCACGCGGACTACGTCCTCATCACGCACGCGCACTTCGACCACCTCGCCGACGCGGCGGAAATCGCCAAGCGCTGCGGCGCGACAATTATTTCCAATTACGAAATCTGCGAGTGGTTCAGCAAACAGGGCGTGGCGAAAACCCACGGCATGAACCACGGCGGCGCGTGGCGATTCGACTTCGGGCGCGTCAAGTTTGTGAACGCCATCCACTCGAGCAGCCTGCCGGACGGCAGTTACGGCGGCAACCCCGGCGGCTTTGTGGTCGAGACTGCCGAAGGAAATTTCCATCACTCCGGCGACACGGCGTTGACGCTGGACATGAAACTCATCGGCGAAAGCACGTCGCTGAAGTTCGCCGCGCTGTGCGTGGGCGACAACTTCACGATGGGCGTGGACGACGCCATTCGCGCCGCCGACTTCATCCGCTGCGACCAGATCGTGGGCATCCACTACGACACGTTCCCTCCGATCGAGATCAACCACACCGAAGCCGTAAAGAAATTCCGCGCCGCCGGCAAGCAGCTCCACCTCGTGTCCATCGGCGAGAGCGTGAATTTTTAGTTGGGCTTGCCCTCACCCCAACCCTCTCCCGTCCGACGGGAGAGGGAGAACCGGCGATCGATTTTAGTTAACTTGGACGCGCCAAAGGTAGAACACGCGTCCGACTTTTCCTCAAACAACCAGCAACCGTATTCAAGTCCCACCAGCGTTCAAATTTCCGTGAGCAACCGATTGCTGTCCCCCTCTCCCATCGGATGGGAGAGGGGTTAGGGGTGAGGGCTGCCGCGTAAGCCTTCACCGCAGCTTCGGGAAAAACTTCTCCGCCGTGGCGCACGTCGCGGCACTCAATTCCTCCAGCGTGCTGCCCTTCACCTGCGCGACGGTCTCGGCGATTTCTCTGACGTAGGCAGGCTCGCAGCGTTTGCCCTGTCGCAGAGACTGAGAACAGCTAAACCAACCGCAAACCAAATGTGGTGTAGGCGCGGAAGTCGGCCAGGTTTGCGGTGGCCAGCGTGGCCTGGTCGCAGATGGCGGTGGCGGCGATGAGACAGTCGAAGCGCGACCCACGTCGCCGTCCGGTCGCGTTGAAGAGTTCGGCGGCAAGTATCCCCTCGGTTTTACCGAAGCTGATGATTCGGGATTCCAGCACGACTTCCACGCGCCGGATTTCATCGGGCGTCACCGGGCCATTGAGAAATTCACTCCAAGCGACGGCACTGGCAGCCAGTGATTCACCAGCAGCAAGCCATTGGTCAACGGCAATGGCAGATTGGGAATCGCGGACGAGGAGACCGATAAGGTGATTGGTATCGAGATGAATCATTCCGGTCAGGCTTCGGCGGCCAGCCGTTCAGCGTGAACTTCGCGCAAATAGTTTTCCGCCTGATCCGGCGTGAGCCGTGCGTCCTGCTGTAACTGGCGCAATGCCTCGCGCGGTGAAATTTTCGTGCCTGCCGGTTTGATTTTCACCACGGGATGCAAGGCGACATCAGCATTGCCGCTACGGATGACAATTTCCTCGCCAGCGACGGCTTGCTGTAGCCAGTTGGCCAGATTGCTGGCGGCTTCGCCGATGGTCAGCGTTTTCATGATTTCAACCTATTCCTTTCTTCCGGCGGCGGCAAGCGGGGAGTTGGCGCGGGGTGTGGGCAATCATGATTTCAGCTTCGGGAAAAACTTTCTGGCGGGTAGCAGCCGAGGTAACGAGGCTCAAACATTCTTGGGTAGCCGAATTTATTCAGAGCCTCCTCACGTCGGCTGCTACAATAGAACAGGTCTTCACCGCAGCTTCGGAAAAAACTTCTCCGCCGTGGCGCACGTCGCGGCACTCAATTCCTCCAGCGTGCAGCCCTTCACCTGCGCACTGCTATTTCGGCCTTCCTTTCCGGTCAAGCAGCGTTTGGAAATGAATCTCGAAACCGACCGGCTAAAGAGATTCTCGCTTTGCCCTCACCCCAACCCTCTCCCGTCCGACGGGAGAGGGAGAGCCGGCGATCGATTTTAGTTAACTTGGACGCGCCAAAGGCAGAACACGCGTCCGGCTTTTCCTCAAACAACCAGCAACCATATTCAAGTCCCACCAGCGTTCAAATTTCCGTGAGCAACCGATTGCTGTCCCCCCTCTCCCATCGGATGGGAGAGGGGTTAGGGGTGAGGGCTGCCGCGTAAGCCTTCACCGCAGCTTCGGGAAAAACTTCTCCGCCGTGGCGCACGTCGCGGCACTCAATTCCTCCAGCGTGCAGCCTTTCACCTGCGCGACGGTCGCGGCGATGTCTTTGACGTAGGCAGGCTCGCAGCGTTTGCCGCGATACGGCACGGGCGCGAGATACGGGCAATCCGTTTCCAGCATGAACTCATCGAGCGGCGTCGCGGCGAGGGTGTCGCGGACGTTCTGGCCGTTCTTGAAGGTGACGATGCCGGTGAAGCTCACGAGCGAGCCGAGCGCCAGCACGCGGCGCATCGCCGCCGCATCGCCGGCGAAACAATGGAACACGCCGCGCACCCGCGCCGCGAACGGCTGCATCAGCGCGAGCGTGGCGTCGAAACAATCGCCGCGCTGGTGGATGACGCAGTTCAAGCCGGTTTCGGCGGCGACTTCCAGTTGTTGTTGAAAAATCTCCGCCTGCTTTTGTTTGTAGCGTTCGTCTTTTTGTTGGAGTTCACGCTTCAACGTGTCGGGGGACAAGCTAAAGCTTGGACTCCAACTTTCCGGTTGCATGCTCGGCAACCGATAATAATCCAACCCCGTCTCGCCGATGGCCACGACGCGGGGATGGTGCGCGAGTTCGCGCAGTTCGGCGCGGATGTCGGCGGGCGCTTCGTGGGCGTTGCTCGGATGCCAGCCGACGGCGGCGTAAATCATCGGGTGCTGCTCGGCGAGCGCGAGGGCGCGGCGGCTGCTGCCGAGGTCGGTGGCAATGGAAATAATATTCGTGATGCCTGCC
>JANMJO010000201.1:0-8059 GCA_031371425.1 Verrucomicrobiales bacterium
TTCATGCCGAGGCGCGTGGCGAATTTCTCCCAGCGATGCACGCGCCGGTGCGCTGCGCCCGCCGCCCGCGCGCCGTCGCGCAGGATGAGCCGCCCGCCGGGACGCAACGCCTGCCGCGCTTTCGCCAGGATCGCCTGCTGCTTGTCCGGCGTCCAGTAATGGAGCACGTCGAGCAGCAGCACGGTGTCGCACGCCGGATACTCGCGCTCCAGAATATCGCCAACCTCAAACTTGATGCGCGGATGCTCTGGCGCGGTGCGTTGCGCCACGCGGATTTTATCTTCGTCGTAATCCACGCCGAGAAATGAGCGTCCATCGGTGAAGCTCGCCAGCCAATGCGTCGCCATGCCGTAACCGCAGCCGAGGTCGAGAATGAAGCTGGTAGGGCGCGTCACTCCGTGCGCGCCGTTCGGGTCGTTTGCCGGAATCAGCGGCGCGCACGGAGTGTCGCGCCCTACCGCCGCATCCAGCGCGGCGAACACCGGGTCGAGCTTCATTTTCCAGAACACGAACTGCTCCACGTATTTTCCTTGGTAGCGGTAGAGCCGGCCTACTTTGCGGCGCACGACGCGCGGCGTGTTGATCTCGTCGAGCTGCTGCTCCAACCCCGCGCGCACAATGGCCTCGCAATGTTTCATCAGCGGCACGACGCCCAGCGCGTAGTCGAAATTCTGCGGCGTCACGCGCGGCAACGCCCGCACGCTGGCGCGATACGGCTCGAACCAGTAGGCGTCGCGCGGCATCGCGGTGTTGGTATCGCACAGCACGAGGGGCAACACGTCTTGCCGCAACTCCACCGCCAGCTCGAACGCGCCGCGATGGAATCGCTGAATAAATCCATCCTGCGACCGCGTGCCTTCGGGATAGAAATGCACCGACGCGCCGCTCGCCAGTGTTTCGCGGCAGCGGCGCAGCGTCATCTGCGGATCATTTGGTTCGACCATGACGTGGCCGAGCAGTTTGCAGCCGATGCCGAGCATGGGCGCATCGAACACGCGTTTCTTGGCCGTCTGCCGCACGTCGCCGGGCAGGCTGACGACGAGCATTACGTCCACGGCGGACTGGTGGTTGCTGACGATGACGCACGGCGCAGCAAACGTCGCGGGCGTGATGTTCTGGAATTCCGTTTTACCGAACGGCACGCAGCGGACGACGCCCCGCGCCATCCAGCGCGTGGCGCGCCGTAATTGGTCATCCGCCCAGGAGCGCGGACGGTCACCGTCCGCAGCGCGTGAATGCGGAGAGTGGGTTGGCAAGTTTCCAGCGTCTTCACCGTTAGCGACGTGCTGCGAACGGGGACCGTTCGCGCTCCGACTACTCGGACGCACCCACGAAATTATTTTCAGCACTGGCCGCAGGATGTAGTAGAGGAACACCTGACTGCCGCCGAGGTGAGCGATGACCCAGAGCGTGGTGAGCGGATGCCACCAGCGAGGCGCGCCGCGCGGCGGATTTTTGAACAGCAGCAGGTCCATGCACAGCGGCGTGAGGATGAGCGTGGCGATGAAGGCGAAGCCCATGCCGAGCAGCACCGTCGTGCCCATCGAGAACAGCACCGGATGATTCGCCAGCACCAGCACGCCGAAGCCGAAGATGGTCGTCGAAGCGGAGACCAGCACCGAGGCGCTGGTGGAGGCGTTGCGCTGCGGTTGACCGCGCCACTCGTCCAGCTTGCTCGTCACGAGGAACACGCTGTAATCCTCGCCGACGCCGATGATGAAGATGACGAACACGCTGTTCATCAAATCAATCTTCAGCCCCAGCCAGCCCATCGCGCCGAACGTCCACAACAAACCGAACGCCAGCGGCAGCAGCGTGGCGAAGACCAACTCCGTCGAGGCGAGCGTCAAAAATAAAATCACCGTCACGATAACGCTCGTCCACAGCGCGAATTGTTTCAGCCCGCTTTTCGCCAGCCCCGCGATGTGTTCGGCGAACGCTTGGCGGTCAATGACGATCATGCCGGGCAGGGTCTGCCGCAGTGCGCCAACGTCCGCGCGATCTTTCAGTTTGACCAGCGTGCTGACGGCGCTGTCGTGAGCGCCGAGCGCGACGCGTTCGTTCAGCGCCTGCTCCATCGGCGTGCCGCGAAACATTTCCAGCGTCAGCAAGGCCGGTTCGCCCGCGACGCCCTGCCAGAACTTCGCGAACGCGTCCGCGCGAAAACCCAGTTCGCCGCCGACCTGCTGCAAGGTTGTGCGCAACGCCGTCTGCCGCGCGGGCGTCCAGAATTCGCGCCAGCGCCGGATGTTCGCCTGCTGCGTTGCCGCCGCTGGACAGACCGCCGCCAGCGAATACACAGCCGCCACGTTTGGATCGCGGGCGAGCGTCGCGGCGGCCCGGTCATTTTGCACCAGTGCCTCGTCCGGGGTGGTGCCGCGCGCCACGATGAGCGTCATGCCGAGCGCGCTGCCCCAGGTTTTGTTGATGAGCGCGTCGTCGTTGCGCGTGGATTCCGTGATGCCGTTGAGCTTGCTGATGTCGCCCTCGAATTCCAACCGGCGCACTCCGAACGCGGTGACGACGGTCAGCACCAAGATTCCCAGCAGCAGCCACGGCCGCCAGCTGGACTGGTAACTGTGAAATTTTTCCATCAGGCGCGTCAACCACAGCGGCGGTTGTGAATTCGTTTTCGCCAGCGGCACGAGCAGCGGCAGAATCACGAGCGCGAATGCCGCCGAGACCACCACGCCGATCGCCCCGAAAACGCCGAGCTGCTGGTAGCCGCCCATCGGCGAAACCGTCATCACCAAAAACGCCGCGATGGTCGTGAGCGCGCCGATGCTAATTGGCAGCAGCAGCCGACCGAGATGCCGCCCCACGGCGGCGCGGTCCGTTTTGGGGACGTTGTCGAGGTGGTAGATGATGTAGATCGCGTAGTCCACCGTGATGCCGATGGCGATGCTCGCAAAACCCGTGGCGATGGCGGACAAGTGCCGCCAGAAACACGCCAGCACCACGCCTGCGAGGAGCGTGCCGAAGAACGAGGGCAAGAACGCCAGCAACGCCAGCCAGCGGCGGCGAAACGCCGTCAGACACAGGATCAACATCGCCGCCATGCCGAGCGTGATGCAGCGGGTCGCGTCGGCCTTGATGATGGTCGCGTTGTCCACGGACATCCTGTGACCGCCGGTGATGGCGACGTGGACGCCGGGAAATTGTTTTTCCACGGCGCGCACCAGTTGCATCAGCTCCTGCACCAGCGCGAAACTCGCGGCGGCATTCGCCGAGGGCAGTTTCGGTTCGGCCATGAGCAGGACATGGCGGCCATCGCCGCTCGTGATGCGGCCATCCACGATCTGCGCGTCGCCGAAGCCGGTTTGCAGCGGCAAAACTTTTGCCACCACGAGCGCGGTCAGGCCGAGGGGATCGGCGGCGACGACATCCTTGAGCACCATGCCCTCCGGCCCGGCGAGCTTGCGGCGCATGTCGGTGAGATGGGCGCGCACGGCGGCGGGTTCGAGCTTCGGCGCGAGCGCGGCGGCGTCGGAGTCCGTGAAAAGATTCGGCAGTGCGCCGGTCAGGTAGCCGATGACCTTCTGCTGCCCGCCGACTTCGATGCGATACATGACGCGTCCGTAAGCCGCGTTCGTGGCGAGTCGGGAATAAACTTCATCGGCAGCACGACCGAGTTTTTCGGGGTCGGCGGCGTTGATGCCGATGTCGAGATAGACGCGGTCAATCTGGCGAAACTTTTTCAGCGCGTAGCGGTAATCGTCCACGAGCGGGTCGCGTTGTGGCAGCGTCGCAAGGATGTCCTCGTCTAAATCCAGCCGCAGCGAGATCACGATGCTCACCGCCGCGATCAGCCCTGTGACGACCAGCACCCAGCGGCGGTGCGCCACGAGCCAGAGATAGAGCCGCGTGTAGAGATCAGTTTTCATTCACAACCGGACGCAAGAGCCGCGCGATGATGTAGGCGAAAATCATTCCCAATCCAGCGACGAGAGCAGCGAGCACGATGCTGCCGGCGAACCATTGCCAGAAATAGTCGAGCGCGCGGGCTTTGGTCATCTGCGCGGGCGCGAAATCCAGCCCGCCGCATTCACCGGTAAACAGCCAGTGACCGAGCGCCAGCCCGGCGTAAAGCACGACCGGCGTCAGCGGCGGCATGGAAATATTGCTGGCCAGCAGCGCGATGGCCTTGTTCAAACGCAGCCAGTGTGCGACCGCCGCCGCCGTGACCATCTGGAAGCCCCAGATCGGCGCGATGCCGCAAAACAAACCCAGCCCCACCGCGCCCGCCAAGCGTCCCGGTTCATGCGCGTCCTCGGAAAATAGTTCGGCGAGAGTTTTCCGCAGCGATATTTTTTCGCCGCACGACCACGCCACGCGCAGCGAGCGCGGCACGAACCACGATTGCAGCACCAGACCGATGTTCATGAGCGTGATGTGCGCGAGGTCCTTGACCGGGCGGAAGTGCGAGTTGCGGATGCCGTCGGCGTAGGCGCATTTCACCGGCACGGCCACGATGGGCGTGCCAATCCACGAGGCGCGCACCATGAACTCCAGCTCAAACGCGTAACGCCCCGAGCGCGGTTTCAGCCGCTGCGCCAGCGCGAGCGGGCAGCAACGGAAGCCGCACTGCGTATCGCCGAGGCGCACGCCGGTCTCCACGCGAAACCAGAATGTGGAAACCGCGTTGGACCGCTGGCGATGTTTTGGGCAACCGGCGGCGACCAGATCGCGAACGCCGACGATGAACGCGTCCGGTTGCGCCGTCGCCGCTGCGATGAACTTCGGCAGGTCTTCGGCAAAATGCTGGCCGTCGGCGTCCATCGTGATTGCGTGCGTGTAGCCGAGTTCCGCCGCGCGACGGAAGCCCGCGCGTAACGCCGCGCCCTTGCCGGAATTGCGCTCCAGCCGCAGCAGCGTGACGCCGGGCAGTTCCGGCAGCGGCGCGGTGGAGCCGTCGTCCACCACCAACACCGGCGCGTGCGACTGCGCGGCGCGCACGACGGCGGCCACGGTGACGGCGTGGTTGTAACACGGGATGAGGACGCAGAATTTCATCGCAGATCAACGAACGTGCGCCGCTTGCGCGCTTGCGGTGGAAGTTGCAGGGTTTCAATTTCCTCGCGTGTCGCCATGCGGACTTGCGGCGCGATTTTGGCCCGGGCTTGCAACGCGTCGCGCAACACCTCAACGCGCGCCGCGCCGTGGAACAGCACCTCGATGGAATCTGAAAGCTCGCTTTCCTTGCGCGCCACGATGACGAAGCCTTCCACGCCTGCCGTTTCTTCCAGCACCGTCGCGAGTGTGGACGGGAACAGCGACGCACCCTTGAATTTTAATTTCTGATTCTTGCGGCCCAGAACCGGCCCGAGCCGTGGCGTGGTGCGGCCGCACGCGCACGGTGCGCGGAAAATCGCCGCGCAATCGCCGGTGCGGTAGCGGATGAGGGGCATCGCCTCCACCCCGAACGTCGTCGCCACGATCTCGCCCACGTCGCCGTCGGCCACGGGGCGGGCGTCATCGTCGAGGATTTCCAGATGCAGTTGTTGGTCGTGCAGATGGCCGCCTGCGCTGGCCGCGCATTCGCAGAGCGAGTTGCCCAGCTCCGTCACGCCGTAGGTGGAATAGACTTTCGCACCCCAGAAATTTTCGATGGCGCGACCGGAGGCGTTCAAAGCAAACGCGCGGTCGCGGATGGGTTCGCCGATGACGACAGCCTTTTTCACCGGAGAATTTTTCAGGTCGAAGCCTGTCTCGCGAGCCTTGTCCGCGACGTGCCGGAGAAACGAAGGCACGGCGACGATGGCGGTGGGTTGCAAGCGCCGGATGGTTTCGAGGATAAGCGTGGCCGACGATGGCCCGACGCGCACGACAGCGCAGCCAAGCTCCCGCAGGCCGGTGGTGTAGGCCAGACCCGCGATGAAGCAGCGATCCAGCGCCACCGCGACCAACACCGTGTCGTGCGCCGTCAAACCGGCGCACTCGAAGGAGATTTTTTCGTTCAACGCCAGCCGCCGCGCGTCCGCCTCGGTCAGCATCCAGAGCAACGGCTGGCCCGTCGTGCCGCTGGTGGTGACGATTTCCACGACGCGCTCGCGGGGCACGCAGAGGAAATCAAGGTTGCGCTCGGACAAAATCTTCTTGTCCACCGTGGGCAACTCCTCCAAGCGCGGCACGCCGTTCACGCCGCGAAACTGTTCACGATAGAACGGCGAGTTCGCCGCCGCATGGCGGAACGTCTCGGCCCAGAGTTGATCGAAGGACGGGTTCATGAAATTTCAATCGGTTTGAGCGATGAATTGCATTTTCCCTCACCCTGACCCTCTCCCATCCGATGGGAGAGGGAAGATGTGTGCATGCTGTCTGAATGTTCGCATGCTGCCAGCACTGCGGACACGTCTCGGATTTCGCCGGGAAAACATGGAGGCGTCACCAATACTCGGACATGCGAACTTACTCGTGACGTCCGCAACCTCTCCCTCTCTCCCATCCGATGGGAGAGGGAAGAGGTGTGCATGCTGTCAGAATGTTCGCGTGCTACCAGCACTGCGGACACGTCTCGGATTTCGCCGGGAAAACATGGACGCGTCACCAATACTCGGACATGCGAACTTACTCGTGACGTCCGCAACCTCTCCCTCTCCCATCGGATGGGAGAGGGTTGGGGTGAGGGCTGGCTGCACGCGCGAATTTCACCCGCGCCCGCATTCAAATGTAATCGTTCGGTCATATTGTCAGCAGGGCGATTCTAAATACTCCGCCGCCAGAACACCAGCCGCTGCGCCGGTGGCGAGACAGCAGCCCATCACTCGCGCGCTGGCGATGGCGTCCACGTCCGCGCTGATGGTCTTGCCGGCCATGAACAGATTCGTCACGTTCGCGGCGCGCAAACATTCCGGGGGAATTTCATAGTGCGCGCCCGGCGGCAGATATTTGTAGCGCACCGCGCCGTCTGCGCTCCATTGCTCGATGGGCCACGCGCAACGGGCGGCGGCCTCGGAGTCCGGGTTTGGAGTCCCGCCTTCAGGCGGCCCCGCATCCGAACCGCCTGAAGGCGGAACTCCAAACCCGGATGCGCGCCCTGAGAATTTTCTCCCGGCCAGAACATCCGCACCGGTGAGCAGGTATTGGCCGGGAATCATGCGGCCTGCGCGTGCCACCGGCGTGAACTTGGTCAGCGGTGTCGCGCAATTTTCAAAACCGCTGACGTGCTGCCGTAGAAAGTCGAGCAGGGCGGGGACTTGTTCGGCGCGCCCTGTGAATTTCGCCGTCAGAATGCCAGGCTCAAGGCTCGCCTGAAAATTCAGCGGCGGAAAACCGGCGCGTGCCAGCGGCAACAATGCCTGCGCGACAGCGGCGGGCGAATCCAATTTGCGGGTCACGTTGATTAGCGGGAAAAGAATTGCGGGGGCTTGGGTCGTTTCGTCCGTGGCCAGGCAGTCTGCGCCGATGGCGCGGGCGACTTCCGCGCTGCCGCTGCAATCAATCACAGCGCCAACTTGGAGGCTGTTCAGGCTGACGATGCGGCGGCCTTCGCAAATCACGTCGGTCAGCGGCGTGTTCCAGCGCGTGTTCAGGTTTGGCGTGGTGGCCAGGTAATTCATCACGACGGCGCGGAATTTCTCGGGGCGGTAAGGCAAGACCCAGACGCGACCCATTTTGATTGGAGCGCCGGTTTCCAAACCGGCAAGTTCTGAATCTTCAGGAACTGACCGATTTGGAAATCGGCGTTCCGCCAAGGCTTCGGCGAACTCGCGGGTGAAACCGGCGTTGAGAAATTCGCCCGCGCTGTCGTAGAGGCCGCACAGCGTCGTCAGTCCGCTGAATCCGCCAGTGCCACCCGCAGCGGGGCGGAGGTCGAGCAGAATGGTTTTGCTCCCGGCGCGGGCGGCGGAAACGGCGGCGGCGATTCCCGCCGCGCCTGCGCCGATGACGGCGATGTCCACGGCGGCATTCATGGATTGAGGAGGCGTCCGCGCAGGCGGTGGATAAATTCCTCCGCCTCGGTTTCGGTCAGCGTGCCTTGGGCGGTGACGAGGGTGAACGCCAGTTGGTTGCGGAACTGGTAGAACACGAGGCCGATTCCCGGCGGCACGGTGACGGC
>JANMJO010000233.1:0-5569 GCA_031371425.1 Verrucomicrobiales bacterium
CCAATCCCAACGGGATTGGAATCAATCAGCCCAGCGTTGCGAGGCACGAGCTACGCTGGGTCATCGTCCAAACCAATCCTCAACCCTGAAAGGGTTGAATCAAATCGTCGCGCGGCCAAATCAGAATTCACACGCGATGCAACCCTTTCAGGGTTGGCTTAATTTGCGATTCGTCACCCGGCGTAGCCGCTGCGCGTCAACGCCGGGCTGGATGATTTAATCCTTTCAGGATTTAATCCGTGAAAGTCGTGTCAAAAACTTCTTTGCGTCTCTGCGCCTTCCGCCTTCCGCCTTCCGCCTTCATTGCATTTCGGCGCGACAAGTTGCATGATATTCTCCGCGTGCAAAAGCTCGGCAAAAACCAAGGCGGCTACCACGGCGAGACGATTGACATCCGCGCCGTGCTGCGGGCGGTGAAGGTGGCGGCGCAGCAGCACGGTTGGACTTGTGAGGTCTTCTACAAGACCGGCGACAGGGAACTGCTCGCCATTCACCGCGTCCCACCAGCAACCATCAACTCTCAACCATCAACTCGCCTTCACATCAGCGCGGGCATTCACGGCGACGAACCCGCCGGGCCGCTCGCTGCGTTGCGGTTGTTGCAGGAAAACAACTGGCCGGAGAACGCGGAGATTTTCCTGCTGCCGTGCCTGAACCCCACCGGTTTCGTGCTGAACTCACGCGAGAATATCGGGCGCAAAGATTTGAACCGCGATTATCGTCACCTCGAATCCGGGGAGGTTGCCGCGCACGTCCGTTGGCTGGAACGGCAGCCGCAATTCGACCTCACGCTTTGCTTGCACGAAGATTGGGAGTCGCACGGCTTCTACGTTTACGAATTGAACCCCGACCACCGACCGCCGCTCGCGGGCAAAATAGTCGAGGCCGTGGCGTGCGTCTGTCCGATTGATTTGTCATCCGTGATCGAAGGGCGTGAAGCCAAGGGCGGCATCATCAATCCCAATCTTGATCCTGCCACGCGCGAGCAATGGCCGGAAGCGTTCTGGCTCATCCAGAACAAAACCCGTCAGAGCTGCACGCTCGAAGCGCCTTCGGACTTTCCGCTGGGGACGCGCGTCAACGCGCTCGTCGCAGGCGTCAATGCGGGGCTGAATCTTTAGCCACAGATTCGCACAGATGAAACACAGATAAAAATCTTTCTGCGCGTTAAAAAATATCTGTGTTCAATCTGTGTTTCATCTGTGGCTAGGAGTAATTCTCCATCCCCACGCAGGAGCAGACCCGCCGTCGCTGGGCTATGGCGTGGCAAGCCGGGTTAACTTTCATACGCTTCCATGCCGACACAGGAACAAACTGGATTCCTGTCTCCATACACGTTGTCCACGCGGCTGACGTGCGGCCAGAATTTGTAGTCGTGCAGGCTCTTGGCCGGGAACGCTGCGGCTTCGCGCGTGTAAGGACGATTCCACGCGTCGCTGGCGATCTGGTCCGCCGTGTGCGGGGCGTTCTTGAGCAGGTTGTTCTTCGCGTCGGCTGCGCCAGTTTCCACGGCGGTCATTTCGGCGTGAATGGAAATCATCGCATCGCAGAAACGATCCAGTTCGTATTTTGATTCGCTTTCGGTCGGTTCGACCATGAGCGTGCCGGCGACGGGGAACGAGAGCGTCGGCGCGTGAAAGCTATAATCCATCAGCCGCTTCGCCACGTCCTCGGCGGTTGTGGCCTTGAACGCGCGCAGGTCGAGGATGCATTCGTGTGCGACGAGGCCGTTGCTGCGGTAGAGCGTCGGAAAATAGTTTTCCAAACGCGCGGCGATGTAATTCGCGTTGAGGATGGCGAACTTGGTCGCTTCGGTCAGGCCGTCCGCGCCCATCATGGCGATATACATCCACGAGATTGTGAGAATGCTCGCGCTGCCCCACGGCGCGGCGGCGACTGCGCCAATCGGATTTTCGCCGCCGAGGTTGATGACATTGTGGCCGGGCAAAAACTCGACGAGATGTTCCGCCACGCCAATCGGTCCGACGCCCGGGCCGCCGCCGCCGTGCGGGATGCAAAAGGTTTTGTGCAGGTTCAAATGGCAGACGTCCGCGCCGATGAAGCCCGGGCTGGTGAGGCCGACTTGCGCGTTCATGTTCGCGCCGTCCATGTAAACCTGACCGCCGTTCGCGTGGATGATTTCGCAAATCTCGCGGATGGTCGGCTCGAACACGCCGTGTGTGCTCGGATAGGTGACCATCAGGCAGGCGAGATCGTTCTTGTGCGCCTCGGTTTTGGCTTTCAAGTCGTCGAGGTTGATGTCGCCGCCGCCATCGCACGCGACGGCAACCACGGTCATGCCGGCCATGACGGCGCTGGCGGGGTTCGTGCCGTGCGCGGAGGTGGGAATCAAACACACGTTGCGGTGCGCGTCGCCGCGTGATTCGTGATAGGCGCGGATGACGAGCAGCCCGGCGTATTCGCCCTGCGAGCCAGCGTTGGGCTGGAGCGAAATGCCGGCGAACCCGGTGATGTCCGCGAGCCAGGTTTCGAGTTGCTCAAACATCTTCTGATAACCGCGCGTCTGTTTGATGGGCGCGAAGGGGTGAATCTTCGCGAACTCGGGCCACGACACGGGGAACATTTCCGCAGCGGCGTTGAGCTTCAAGGTGCAAGAGCCGAGCGGAATCATCGAGGCCGTGAGCGAGAGGTCGCGTGATTCGAGCCGCTTGATGTAGCGGAGCATCTCGGTCTCGGAGTGGTAGCGGTTGAAGACGGGGTGCGCCAAGAAGTTGGAAGTTCGAAGTTGGAAGTTGGAAGTTCCAGACGCAGCAATGTCGGTGATTGAAAAGCTCGCGGGCTTGTCGCCGTTGAAGATTTGCCAGAGTTCGGCGAGGTCGTTCGCGCTGGTGGCTTCGTCGAGCGAGATGCCGATGGTCTTGTCGTCAATGGCGCGGAGGTTGATGCGGTGCGCTTCGGCGATCTTCAAGATGTCGGCAGACTTTTGGTCGCCGAGCGCGATGGTGAGCGTGTCAAAGTAGGGCAGGCGTCCCGCCTGCCCCGCGAGCGCGTCAGCGCGAGCATTGCTTCTCGCTTCGCTCGAAGCGGGCAGGCGAGACGCCTGCCCTACGTTAAGGCCGAGCTTCTCCAACCCGGTGGCAAGAATGGCGGTGAGCGTGTGGACGCATTGTGCAATCTGCTTCAGCCCTTCCGCGCCGTGGTAGCAGGCGTAGAGCGACGCCATGTTCGCGAGCAACGCCTGCGCTGTGCAGATGTTGCTGGTGGCTTTCTTGCGGCGGATGTGTTGCTCGCGCGTGCCGAGCGCGAGACGGAGCGCGGGTTTGCCGCGTGAATCTTTCGAGACGCCGACGATGCGGCCGGGCATCTGGCGTTTGAATTCATCGCGCGTGGCGAAGAACGCGGCGTGCGGGCCGCCGTAACCGAGCGGCACGCCGAAGCGTTGCGCGCTGCCGACGGCGATGTCCGCGCCGAATTCGCCGGGCGGCTTGATGAGCGTGAGCGCGAGTAGGTCGGTGGCGACCGTGACCATTGCGCCGGCGGCGTGGGCTTGCTTCGTGAACAGCTCGAAGTTGTGGATCGCGCCGAATGTGTCGGGATATTGCACGAGCGCGCCGAAGACTTGGTCGTTGAATGTGAACGTCTCGTGATTGCCGATGACGACTTCAATTTTCAAAGCGTGTGCGCGGCTGCGGACGACTTCGATGGTTTGGGGATGGCAGTTTTCGGAAATGAAGAAGACATTGCGCCCGTCTTTCAAACGCAACGACATCGTCATGGCTTCCGCGGCGGCGGTGGCTTCGTCGAGCATGGAGGCATTCGAGATGTCCAGGCCGGTCAATTCGGTGGCGAGGGTTTGGAAATTCAGCAGGGCTTCGAGGCGGCCTTGGGAAATCTCGGCTTGGTAGGGAGTGTATTGCGTATACCAGCCGGGATTCTCGAACACGTTGCGCTGAATGACGGGAGGCGTGATGCAGTCGTAATAGCCCATGCCGATGAACGAGCGGAAGACTTGGTTTTGCGCGGCAATTCTTTTCAGCTCGGTGAGTGCGCCGCGTTCGCTGGCGGCGACTGGCTGGGTCAAGGGTTGCGCGAGGCGGATTTGTTTCGGCACAGCGGCGTCCGTGAGGGCGTCGAGATTTGGGTAGCCAAGCTGCCGCAGCATTTCGGCGGCGTCGGCGGAATTCGGTCCGATGTGGCGGCGGACGAAGCGGTCAGGATGTGAGGTGGAATTATCGCTAAAAAACATCCGCAGAAAATAAAGTCAGCGGGGCGCAAAGCAAGAGGGATTTCAAATTTTAGAAGAGGGTTGCTGACAGTTTTTGCGCCTACAATATGGCTGGTTAGCAAGGAAAAACCTCCCCAACTAATGGTGTTTATTGACGGGAAAAGGCGGAAATAAACATTGTGAGTAAGGGGTGTTTTTCCTACTATTTTTCGCAACCTGTCAGCCTGATAAATCAGGCGCTGGAGCGACTTATTTTATGCCGAACAGTTCTGATTTGATCGAAGAAAAAACCGCACCATTGAACCCCGCGATCCAGGCGGATTACGGTTCGGCGCAACTCGGAAAACTGGAAGGTTTGGAAGCCGTCCGCAAGAAGCCGGGCATGTATATCGGCGGCACGGACGAGCGGGCGCTGCACCATTGCGTGAGCGAGGTGCTGGATAATTCCGTGGATGAACATCTCGCGGGCCACTGCGACAAGATCGAGGTGACGATCCACGTGGATGGCTCGATCTCCGTCCGCGACAACGGGCGCGGCATTCCGGTGGACATCCATCCGCAATACAAAATCCCCGGCGTGGAGATGGTGCTGACGACGCTGCACTCCGGCGGCAAATACGGTCAGGGCGGGTATAAATTTTCCGGCGGCACGCACGGCGTCGGCGCGAAGTGCGTGAATGCGGTCAGCGAATGGTTCGAGGTGGAGGTGTCGCGCGGCGGCGAGATTCATCACATGGAGTTTGAGCGTGGCAAAACGATCCAGAAGCTGCATGTCATCGGCAAGGCGAAGGGCACGGGCACGTTGATCACCTTCATGCCGGACACGGAGATTTTCCGCGAGACGATTGAGTTCAAGGCGGACCGCATCAGCCAGCGGTTGCGCGAGCTGGCGTTTTTGAATTCGGGTTTGGAGATTATTTTCCGGGACGAGCGGCAGGCGGAGGCCAAGCCGGAGGTTTTTTACTACAAGGACGGCACGGAGGAGTTCGTGAAGCAGCTCAACAAGAGCAAGACGCCGTTGCATCCGAAGCCCATCGCGTTCCGCAAGGAAACCAAGGAGAAGAACGACGACAAGGACATCGAGGTGCATGTCGAGGTGGTGCTGCAATACAACGACAGCTACAACGACCAGGTGTTGTGCTACACGAACACGGTTCACAATCCCGATGGCGGCTCGCATTTGTCCGGCTTCCGCAGCGCGGTGACGCGGGCGATCAATCAATACGCGAAGTCCAATGAGTTGCTGAAAGAGAAAGACCCGCAGATCACGGGCGACGACGTGCGCGAAGGTTTGACGGCGGTCATTTCCGTGAAGCACAGCGATCCGAAGTTCGAATCGCAGACGAAGGTGAAGCTGCTCTCGCCCGAAGTGGAGCGGATTGT
>JANMJO010000256.1:0-4157 GCA_031371425.1 Verrucomicrobiales bacterium
GACCGCCCCAAGATCATCCGCCAGCACCCCAAACTCATCGTCGAAGCCAGAGACTCAACCATGCCCCACAATGCCCCCAACCGTCGCGTATTGGGGGATGGGCGAGGTTTAGCCCGTAGTTGCTCCCAATCCTAGTGCCGCTACGTCATCAAATTACTTCGCTTGCCGAATACCGAAAACTTGAAGGTTGCAACAGATTGCAACACCTAAAGTGCGTAATTGAGCGTTTTAGAGGGGTTTCGTGCAGTTGCCTCAAAGTGCTGTTTCAGCCTTTATTCACGCGGGGATAGTGCGTGTTTACGGGGTAGTCGCGTAATGGCAGTTTTGGATTAGCAAACCAGCGCCTTCAGCCACTCGGCCACCTCTCCGTCTGTATTAGAAATAATCTGATACGCTACTTTCCAGCGGCGGGTATTTTGCAAGATTGCGAGTAGCAGGCAAGCTGATTCGCAAATCTCATTCGCCGATGTTGTCCGACAAGTGTGGCCTCAAAAACTGAGCTGCGTTGAACGGTGGATTTCGTTGGCTGAAATATGTGGTGCATCCGGAGGGACTCGAACCCCCAGCCATCTGATCCGAAGTCAGAAGCTCTATCCAATTGAGCTACGGATGCGCAGGGAGCAGGTTACCAGCAGGACAGCCGATAATCCATGGCGATTGCGGGATTGGATTCCTGAAAATGATTCCGCCCGGACGGTTGCGAGAACTGTCCGGGCGGTGATGGAAGGTAACGGGGTCTATTCCTCGACGTATTTGATCACGCGGGTCTTCTCGGAACGGCGGCGCAGGCCTTCGTCGAGAATCTTTTTGCGGAGGCGCAGGTTCTTGGGCGTCGCTTCCACGTATTCATCCACGTCAATGTATTCGAGCGCGCGTTCGAGCGAGAGCTTGAGCGGCGGGGCGAGCTGGATGCCCTTGCCGTCGCCGCCGGAACGCATGTTGTTGAGGCGCTTTTCCTTCACGGGGTTGACGGGGATGTCGTTCTCGCGGGCGTTCTCGCCCACGATCATGCCGACGTAGATGGCATCGCCAGCCTCGACCATGAGGCGGCCGCGTTCCTGCACCATGTTGAGGGCGTAGCTGGTGGCTTCGCCGTTGTCCATGCTGACGAGCGAGCCGTTTTTGCGTGCGGCAATCTCGCCGCAGTCCGGGCCGTATTCGTGGAAGAGATGGCTCATCACGCCCATGCCTTTGGTGGAGTTGACGAGGTCGGTCTCGAAGCCGATGAGGCCGCGCATGGGCACGAGGGCTTCGATGGAAACCTGGCTGCCGACGTGGTTCATGTTTGTGATCTGCGCCTTGCGGCCAGAAAGATTTTCCATGATCGTGCCGAGGTTTTCGCTCGGGACTTCCACGAACAACTTTTCAATCGGTTCGAGCGCGTCGCCGGTGGCGGCGTTTTTCTTCCAGAGCACTTCGGGGCGCGAGACGAGGACTTCGTGGCCTTCGCGGCGCATCTGTTCGACGAGGATGGCGATTTGCATTTCGCCGCGTCCGCTGACGGCGAAAATCTTCGGGTCGCTGGTCTGCGCGATGCGGAGGGCGACGTTGGTGCGGATTTCCTTCACCAAGCGGTCCCAGATGTGGCGCGCGGTGACGAGCTTGCCGTCCTGGCCGGCGAGCGGGCCGTCGTTGACGGCGAATTCCATTTGGATGGTCGGCGGATCAATGGGGATGTAGGGCAGGGTGGCGCGGAGGTCGCTGTCGCAGATCGTTTCGCCGATGAAGACCTCCTCGAAACCGCAGATGCCGACGATGTCGCCGGCGTGGGCTTCTTGAATCTCGATTCGCTTCATGCCTTCGAAGTGGTAGAGCATGGTGACTTTGCCCTTGGAGATTTTGCCGTTGCCGTGGCGGCAGATGGCGGGATCGCCGACCTTGACCTTGCCTTCGTAGATTTTGCCGAACGCGATACGGCCGAGGTAATCGGAGTAATCGAGGTTCGCGACGAGCAATTGAAAACCTTCGCCGGCCTTGGCGCGCGGCGGCGGGATGTGTTTGATGATGGCGTCGAACAGCGGCTCCATCGTGCCGGCGACGTGTTCGAGTTCGACCTTCGCGTAGCCTTCCTTGGCGGAGGCGTAGATGAACGGAAAATCAAGCTGCTCGTCGGTGGCGTTGAGCGACATGAACAACTCGAACACCTGGTCGAGAACTTTCTTCGGGTTGGCGTTGTCGCGGTCAATCTTGTTGATGACGACGATGGGCTTGGCGCCGGCTTCGAGCGCCTTGCGGAGGACGAAGCGGGTCTGCGCCTGCGGGCCTTCGGCGGAATCCACGACGAGCAGCACGCCGTCGATCATGTTCATGATGCGCTCCACCTCGCCGCCGAAGTCGGCGTGTCCGGGGGTGTCCACGATGTTGATGTGGAAATTTTTGTATTTGAACGCGGCGTTCTTGGCGCGGATGGTGATGCCCTTTTCCTTTTCGAGGTCCATCGAGTCCATGAGGCGCACCTCGGAGGATTCGTGCTGGTTGGCGCGGAAGGTGCCGGATTGTTTCAGGAGGCAGTCCACGAGTGTGGTCTTGCCGTGGTCAACGTGCGCGATGATCGCGATGTTTCGGATGTGCAGCATATCGTAAATGACCGGGTTCTCCATGCTTCCAAAATACCAGCCGCGCCAGACGGACGCGAATGGGAAAGCGGCGGAATTGCCGGGCCGGAAAGGATGCCTTGCGGTTGTCAAAGGTCAAGGCTGGCGTGGGAATAATTCGCCCCTGCGATCTGCGCCAAAAGTTTTGTTACCGGAGCCGGGTGGGAAGCGGGGTGAAAACGAGTCGTTGCGCCAAAAGTCGGTGTTACCCAAGGGATGCACGACTTTATGAGCCAACAAACCCAATCGGAAGTCCTCGGCCAGTTGCGGCGGCAGTATCGCCGCGCGGGTCGGGATTACAAACGTCAACTCATCACCCAGGCAGTCCACCTGCTCGGCTACCATCGCAAAGCGGCCATCCGCGCCTTGCGCCACAAACCCAAGCCGCCCGCGTCAATGGCGCTGATCCTGGGTCGTCCTCGCGAGTATCATCCCGACACGTTGCTGCCGATCCTCAAGCCCATCTGGTTCGCCGCCTTCCAACCCTGCGGCAGCCGGCTCGTCGCGTTGTTGCCCGAATGGTTGCCGGCTTACGAGGCGGATCATCGGCGTCTGAATGCCGACGTGCGCGAGAGCCTGTTGGCCGTCAGCGCGCGCACGCTGGATCGATTGCTCGCACCGCTGCGCGTGTCGTTGCGGCGACGCGGCGGCACGCGGCCCGGCAATCTGCTGCGCCAGAGCATTCCCATTCGCGGCGAATGGACGGAGGAAGGGCCTGGCTGGATGGAGATGGACACGGTGGCCTTGTGCGGCGGCTCGCTGGATGACCGTCACCTCTGGATGCTCGACGCGGTGGACATCCGCACGGACTGGACAGAGCAGCGTGCGTTGGAAAACCGCGGCCAGCATTGCACTTTGACGCAGTTGAAGGACATGGAAGCGAGCCTGCCCTTCGCGCTGCTGGGCGTGGACAGCGACAACGGCGGGGAGTTCATCAACCACCACGTCGTGGCGTGGACGGGGCAGCGGCCCAAGCCCATCCTCTTCACGCGCTCGCGGCCCTACAAGAAGAACGACAACGCCCACGTCGAGCAACGCAACTGGACGCACGTGCGCCAGCAGTTCGGCTACGAGCGCTACGACAACCCGCCGGTCGCGCCGCTGATCAACGTATTGTGCAAGGGCGCGCTGGGTCAGTTGCAAAACCACTTCCTGCCCACGCACAAGCTGGCGAAGAAAGTCCGCCAGAACGGACGCATCACCCGGGTGTATGGCGACGCGCAAACTCCGCTGACCCGCGTGTTGGCCGCGCCGCAGGTGGCGGCGGAAAAGAAGGAGGCGTTGAAGCTCCTGCACACACGGCTCAACCCGTTCCAACTGCACCGTGACATTGAACGGCAGAAGAAGACCATCGAAGCCAACCGGCTGTTCCAAGCTTGAACCCCAACCCACAATGAGAGTAAAACCAAAGCACCCCAAGAACGGGACGGAGGAGGCCGGACTGCCATCGTGTCCCGGCTTCCTACGTTCTCAATGGGGAGAATGCTCGGGTAACACCGACTTTTGGCGCAACGACCCTACGCGCCGCTCGGCTCGGGTAACACTTACTTTTGGCTCACTACG
>JANMJO010000258.1:0-23641 GCA_031371425.1 Verrucomicrobiales bacterium
CTAACCCCTCTCCCGTCCGACGGGAGAGGGGGACAGTAATCGGCGGTTCACTGACGTATGAACGGTTAGTGGATTGAACCCGAACGCCGAAATAGGAATGGGAGCGCCCGCTTCCTAGCGGGCGAGTTCAGGCGTCCCGCCTGAACTTTCAACGCTCCAATCAAAAAATTTGGAAATGGGGAAAATTTTGCGGACGAGATTTTCGGCGCAACGCCGAAAATCACCCGCCGGAGGCGGATGCTACCAAAAACTTACTCGCACATTTAGTTTCTATTTCGGAAGTCGGGTTGAACCTAGTTGCAGCCGGTTCGTGAAAATGGACGCGTGTTCTGGCCTTGGCGCGTCCGAGTTTGCGATAGACGTTCGCCTGCTCTCCCTCTCCCATCGGATGGGAGAGGGCTGGGGTGAGGGCCCGGTTATTAGTGCCGCCCAAATCTCAATCCAACTGCAGCGCCTGATCCAACAACTGCGAGAGGTGCTCCAGCAACGCCGCATCGCCCACCGTCAGCGCGCCCGCCGCCAGCGCCGCCGCTTGCAAATCCTTCCGCGCCTCGCTGGAAAAACCAATCACCGGCAGATGCGCCGTCGCGGGATTCTTCTTCAAGTCGGCGATGGCCGCGCAGATTTCGTTCTTCGTGGATTCCAAATCGGCGAAGACGAGCAGCGGCTTCTGCTTTTCCGCCTCGATCACCAGCAGCGGCGCGACCGGCACCGCCTGCACACGATAGCCGCGATCCTGCAACCGGTTCACCAATTGCGAGCCGGGCAGCAGACGTTCGTAAAAAACCAAAGCGAGCGGTTGCGTCACGCCCGCACATTGAATGACCCGCGCCCGAATTGCAAAAAGATTTCGCACCAATGCAATTTGCGGATGCACGTGCCAGACGCCCGGATTTTTCAAAGGTCATTTTGGACTGCGGTGGCAGAGCGCAGCGGCGACACCGCTTTTCGTTCGACCTCTGACATGCGAAAGCGGCGTGGCGCTGCGCTTCCCGCCGCACTCCAAGACGCTTGCCGCAATTTGTTTGGTTCAGCGTAAAGCTCGCCGCTGCCAGTCCTTATTTTTTCCGAAACGCAGTTGTCATCCGCCACCGCGCCGCCCACAATTTCCCCATGCTGATGCTCCGCGAAAAAATCCCCGCCGACTGGCTGCCTCGCGTGTTGTCCGACATCCCCGCCGTGCTCGTGGACCACGCGCACCTCGAACGCAAGGCCGCCACTTCCGCCATCAACTTGCAAAAATACCGCGACCTCTACGCCCGCGTGGACGAACTCAACGCCATCGCCATCGAGGAACTGCAACATTTCCAGCTCGTCCTCGCGCTGCTCAAGCGGCGCGGCATCCCGTTTGGCCAGCCGCATCCCAGCAAATGGATCAGCGGCATGATGCGTTCCGTGCGACCCGGCGTGCGGCATCAGGCCATTGACCACCTGCTCGTCTTCGCGCTCGTCGAAGGCCGGAGCTGCGAGAAGTTTCAGTTGCTGGCCGACGCGCTCAAGCCCGTGGACGCCGAGCTCGCGCAATTCTACGCCAGCCTCGTCGAATCCGAAGGCAACCACTACGCCACCTACATCCTCATGGCGCGCACCATTGACGCCGCCGAAGCCGACCGACGCCTCGACTTCTACCTCGACCTCGACGCCCAACTCATTCGCGAACCAAACCCGCTGCCGATGCTGCACTGAAGTTTTCATCCGCGAATTACGCGAATTGCCGCGAATAAAAAATAATTCGTGAAAATTGGCGTAATTCGCGGATACACTCCGCCCGATGAAATTTTGGAAATACCACGCCCTCGGCAACGACTACATCGTCATGGACCCGCGCGACCTGCTCGAGCCGCTCACCACCGAGCAGGTCAGGACCATCTGCCACCGCAACTTCGGCGTCGGCTCGGATGGCATCCTGCTCGGCCCGCTCCCCTCCACGACCGCCAAGTGCGCGCTCAAGATTTACAATCCCGATGGCAGCATCGCCGAGAAAAGCGGCAACGGCGTCCGCATCTTTTCCCGCTACCTCTGGGACATCAAGTTCGTCGGCAACGAGGAGTTCGCGCTCCAGACCGATGGCGGCATCGTGCGCTCCACCGTTTTCGATGGCGGCAAGATGGCGCGCGTCGAGATGGGCCAAGTCAGCTTCGACAGCGAGAAGATTCCCGTGACCGGCGCGACCCGCGAAGTCATCAACGAAAAGATTTCCGTGGGCGGCCGCGAATTCACCTACTGCGCCGCGACCATTGGCAATCCGCATTGCGTGGTGGTAGGGCGCGCCACTCCGTGCGCGCCGGGTGATGCCAGCGAGCCGACGGCGCGCGCGGAGCGACGCGCCCTACCTGAAATCAGCGAAGCGATGGCCCGCGAATTCGGCCCGCTGCTCGAAGTGCATCCGAACTTCCCGCGCAAGACCAACGTGCAGTTCCTGAAAGTCCTCGACCGCGCCAACATCCAGATTGAGATCTGGGAACGCGGCGCGGGCTACACGCTCGCCAGCGGCAGCAGCAGCAGCGCGAGCGCGGCGGTGGCGCACCGGCTCGGCCTCGTGGATAAATCCGTGGCCGTGCATTGCCCCGGCGGCATCATCCAGATCGAGATCGGCGACGGCTTCGACATTTTGATGACCGGCAGCGTGACGAAGGTGGGCGAGGGCGTGATTTCGCCGGAGATTTTCGGCGAGAAACTTCCCGGCTGACAGAGTGCCACCCATTTCAGCAGTTGCCAAAACGCGCATTTCGGCGGTTATTTTCCCATGAGTGTCGCCGAATTGCCCATCCAGATTGACCGCGAGCAGATCGCGCGGTTCTGCCGGGAACGCGGCATCCGCCGGTTGAGCCTCTTCGGCTCCGTGCTGCGCGCCGATTTCGACCCGCAGCAAAGCGACGTTGATGTGCTGGCGGAATTTGATCCCGGCGTGCTGAAAAAGGTCGGCTTCCAATACTTCGGCTATGGCAAGGAACTCGCGGCCATCATCGGGCGCAAGGTGGACTTTTGCTCGCGGTTGCACCCGCTGATTCTGAGCCGGGTTAAGGACGAGCTGTTTCCCGTGTATGAGCGCGCATGACGCCGATTTGTGAAAACCAAACGGCGCGAACATGCCTTGCGCCAAGCCAGCCGTAGCAGCCGAGGTAACGAGGCTCAAATCATTAGGCAATCGGTAATCAGAGCCTCCTCACGTCGGCTGCTACAGTTTTCCGCCCCAAAATTCATTCTCGCCAAACCACGCTTTTAGAAGCTGAAGGAGTTTTTGTTCAAACCAGCGGGTTGAGAACTTTCAGTCCCAGCGGTTCGAGGATTTTGAAATGGGCGGTGTTGTTCGTGACCACCGTGTGACCGTGAGCCAGGCATTGGGCGGCAATCAGCGAATCCTCACAACCAATCGTGCGGCGGTGCTGTTTCAAAAAAGCGGCGACCCGTTTCCATTCCACCAGACTTTCCAAGCTCACCGGCTCCAGCGATTCGGAAAACAGCACCTCTGTTTTTTCCACGTCCGCCCGCAAGGCCGCCCGATGGCTTTCCGGCGCGGTTTCCGCTCCGAACTTCATTTCCGCCAGCGTCACGGTGCTGATGAAACTTTCCGCCTCGTGGGCCAGCAACCATTTCTCCAGCCGGGTCGGCAGAAACTTTTTGTGCGTCAGCGAAACGATATCCGTGTCGAGCAGGTAGCTCATTTGAATGGCAGGGGGTGGCGTTCGACTTTCGGAAACGGAATTTCCCGGCGTTTCAAATGCGCCAGCAACCCGACGACTCCGCGCCGCTTCTGAACGCGCGGGGTGATGATCAGGCTCTGCCGGCCGTCGTTCAACACGCGGACATCGCACGGCCCGCCGCGCAACAGCCCCGCCTGCTTGCGCCAGCCGGAAGGAAATTGCGCCTGTCCTTTGGCCGTGATGGTGATGGTGTCCAGCTCTCGCATACGCTGTAATGATTCATTACTTTGAAGCCAAAGTCAATTGATTTGCGCCGCGTCACGGCGGGACGGGCGCATCTCAACCTTGCCCCCGGCGAACGCCGGTGCTGGGTTTGGAGTTCCGCATTTATGCGGCCTGGTTGCGGAACGCTCCGAACCGCCTGAAGGCGGAACTCCAAACGGGGGCAGTGTCCAGATGCGCCCGGGCGGGACAAACTTTGGCAAAGGATTTAGTGCGCCCCAAAATTCATTCTCGCCAAGCCGCGCCGTTTTTCTGATTCTATCGTCAGATTATGTTCACCGGAACTTACACCGCCATCGTCACGCCCTTCAAAAACGGCAAGCTCGACACCGCCGCGCTCGAACGCCTCGTCAAAGCCCAGATCAAGGGCGGCGTGGATGGCATCGTCCCCGTCGGCACCACCGGCGAATCGCCCACGGTGGATACCGAGGAGCACATCGAGATCATCCGGCTCGCCGTCAAGTTCGCCGCCGGCAAAATTAAAGTCATCGCCGGCACCGGCGCGAACGCCACCGCCGAGGCCATCCATCTCACCAAGGCCGCCGAGAAGGCTGGCGCGGACGGCTCGTTGCAGGTCGCGCCGTATTACAACAAGCCCACGCCGGAAGGGTTGTTCCAGCATTTCCACGCCATCGCTCGCGCAACAAAATTGCCCATCATCCTCTACAGCATCCCGGGCCGTTGCGGCATCGAGATCCCCGTGGACACCATCAACCACCTCGTGCACGACAGCGTCAACATCGTCGGCATCAAGGAAGCTGGCGGCAACGCCGACCGCGTCTCGCAGCTCCGCGCCGCGCTGGGCGACAAGTTCAACATCCTCTCCGGCGACGACTCGCTCACGCTGCCGTTCATGGCGGTGGGCGCGCAAGGTGTCGTCAGCGTGGCGAGCAATATCATCCCGCGCGAGGTGTCGCAGATGGTCAAGGCCTTCGCCGCTGGCAAGCCCGCCCTCGCGCTCAAATATCACGCCAAGTTTTATCCGGTGTTCAAAGACCTGTTCATCGAGACGAACCCCGTCCCCGTCAAAGCCGCGCTGGCGATGATGGGCATGATGGAGGAAGAATACCGCCTGCCGCTCGTCGCGATGAGTGCCGCCAACCGCGAGAAATTGCGGAAGACGCTCAAGGCGTGCGGCGTTTTGAAATGAGTTTACTCAACGCAAAGTCGCAAAGACCCCAAGGCGAAAAATCTTTGCTAACATTCTCTTTGCGTCTCCGCACCTTTGCGCCGTTGCGTTAAATTTTATGCGTCTACTTCAAAACTTGTTTGACCAGAACCGTGCGTGGTCGGAATCCGTCCGCGCACAGGAGCCGGACTTCTTCGAGCGGCTCGCGCATCAGCAAAGCCCGGAGTATCTCTGGATCGGCTGCTCGGATAGCCGCGTGCCGGCCAACCAGGTCGCGGGACTGCTGCCCGGCGAAATCTTCGTCCACCGCAACGTCGCCAACGTCGTCGTCCACACCGACCTCAATTGCCTCTCCGTGATTCAATACGCCGTGGACGTGTTGCACGTGAAACACGTCATCGTCTGTGGCCATTACGGCTGCGGCGGCATCGTGGCTGCGTTGCAGAACAAGAAACTCGGCCTCATTGACAACTGGCTGCGCCACGTCCAGGACGTTCGCCACAAACACGCCTTCAAACTCAACACCATCATGGACCAGACCCAGCTCGCCGACCGCCTCTGCGAACTCAACGTCATCGAGCAAGTCCTCAACGTCTGCCAGACCACCGTCGTGCAAGACGCCTGGCTGCGCGGCCAGCAACTCGCCGTGCACGGCTGGATCTACGGCCTGCACGATGGACGGTTGCGCGACCTGAACATGTGCATCACCCAGGCCGATGAACTCGCCGCCGCCCACAGCGCCGCCGTGCGCGTCTGCCTGCCGTAAGCTGCTGCCGCACCTCCCGCCGGCAGAACCACCGCCCCCCGCTTGGAGTTCCGCCTTCAGGCGGCTGCGGCAGCACGTCCCCCGAACCGCCTGAAGGCGGAACTCCAAACAGCGGCAGCGTCCAGCCGCGCCTCCCCGCGTTTCAGCCGCAAGCTTTTGCTTCCGTTATTTCGCGTCCGCGATTAACTTCCCGCCATGACTCGCATCATCATCACCGGCGCAAAAGGCCGCATGGGCAAGGCCCTCGCCGCCTGCGCCACCAGCCACCCCAACCTCCAAGTCGTCGGCCAGGTTGACGTGGGCGACGACTTGAGTTCCCTCATCGCCGGCTGCGACGCCGTCATAGATTTCAGCTCCCACACCGCCACCGCCGGCGTGGCCGAACTCTGCGCGAAGCACCAGAAAGCCCTCGTCATCGGCACCACCGGCCACAACGACACCGACACATTTGAAATTTCCAAAACCAAGACGCAAATCCCCATCGTCTGGGCCTCCAACTATTCCACCGGCGTGAACACCCTCTTCTGGCTCACGCGCAAAGCCGCGGAAATCCTCGGCCCAGACTTCGACCTCGAAGTCCTCGAGATGCACCACCGCCTCAAGCGCGATGCGCCGAGCGGCACCGCCAAAAGCCTCGCCGAAATCCTCGCGCAAGTCCGCCACCTGCAATACAACGAAGCCGCACGCCACGGCCGCGAAGGCATCGTCGGCGAGCGCACCACGAGCGAAATAGGCATCCACTCCATCCGCGGCGGCGATGTCGTGGGCGACCACACCGTCGTCTTCGCGAACGTCGGCGAGCGCGTGGAACTCACCCACAAAGCTTCCAGCCGCGACACCTTTGCCAACGGCGCGCTCCGTGCCGCCGCGTGGGTCGTGAAGCAACAGCCCGGCATCTACGACATGCAGGACGTGCTGGGGCTGAAATGATTTGTAGCAGCCGACGTAAGGGGGCTCTAACTGAATTGGAGAAATAGAATGAGCCTCCTTACGTCGGCTGCTACAAAAGCTTTTATTGCGCTCGGCTCGAATCTCGGCGACTCGCGGCAAATCTTTGTGCGCGCAATCACCCGCTTGCAGGAATTTTCCGACGCGCCGCTGCTGCAATCCTCCTTCATCGAGACCGCGCCCGTGGATTGCCCTCCCGGCTCGCCGAATTTTCTGAACGCCGTCATCGGCCTTGTGCCGCACGCCGGTGAGACGCCAGAATCGTTGCACGCGAAACTGCAGGCGCTGGAAAAAGAATTTGGCCGCCAACCCAAGAAAGTTGCGAACGAGCCGCGCCCGCTCGACCTAGACCTGATCGCGTTCGGCGGCGAAGTGCGGAACTCATCCCAACTCACCCTGCCCCACCCGCGCGCCCACCTGCGAAAGTTCGTGCTGCAACCGCTCGCCGAGATCGCGCCAGACTTCATCTTGCCAAGGCAGACCAAAACCGTGGCCGAATTGAATAAGGAATCCAAGAAACCATGAAGAAGAAAATTCTCCTGCTTTTTTGGTTTCCTGGTTTCCTGGATTCCTTATAAAATTCCTCATCGTGAAACTGCCGCCGCTCATCCTCGCCTCTGTCTCACCGCGCCGCTCGGAATTACTCCGGCTGCTGGACATCGAGTTCACCGTGGTGGCCAGCGATGCGAGCGAGCTGCATGACGAGCAGTTCACCGCCTGCGAGATCGCGCAGTTCAACGCCTACCGCAAAGCCCGCGCCGTAGCCAAAAAATTTCCCGATGCGCTCGTGCTCGGCGCGGACACGCTGGTCTATCGCGGCACAAAACTTTTCGGCAAACCCGCGAATGCCGAGGACGCCTACCGCATGATCAAAGAACTCGGCGGGCGCACGCATCAGGTGGTCACCGGCGTCTGCCTGCTGCACTTGCGCACCCACCAGCAGCGCACGTTCGCGGACATCACGGATGTCTCCTTCCGCCCACTCACGCCCGCGCACATCCGGCATTATCTCGCGCAGATGAACCCGCTGGACAAGGCCGGCGCATACGCCATCCAAGACGGCGGCGAACTCATCATCGAGGAAATCTCCGGCTCATTCAGCAACGTGGTGGGACTGCCGGTGGAACGCTTGCGGAAGGAATTGGCGGGGTGGTGAAACGACGTTGGAGTTCACGCTTTAGCGTGTCCCCGAACAAGCTAAAGCTTGGACTCCAACTAACCCCGTTGCTGGCTCTGCTCAAACCATCGCCGACCGCGCTTCTAGGAAAGCCTTCAGCTCCGCCGCCGCCTTGCCGCCGAAACCGGGCACGGCGGCGAGTTGTTCGAGCGTCGCAAGTTTGAGCCGCTGCACCGAGCCAAACTTTTTCAGCAACGCCGCCTTGCGCGCCGTACCGATGCCGGGGAATTCATCGAGCAGGCTCTCGGAGATTTTCTTGAGGCGCAATTGAGCGTTGTAGGTGTTGGCGAAGCGGTGGCATTCATCGCGGATGCGCTGGAGGAGTTTCAGCGCGCCGGTATCGTGGCTCAACCGCAGGGGCGCTGCTTTGCCGGGCTGATAGATTTCCTCGAACTCCTTTGCCAAGCCGATGACGGGGATTTTTTCAAGGCCGAGCTTTTGCAGTTCCGCCGTCGCGGCGTTGAGCTGGCCCTTGCCGCCGTCTATCAGGATCAAGTCGGGGAAAGTAGGGCAGGCGTCTCGCCTGCCCGCGCGGAGCGACGCGACGCGTGAACCGCTCGCGCTGGCGCGCTCGCGGGGCTGGCGAGACGCCTGCCCTACTTTGGCTTCGCCTTCGCGCAGCAGCCGCGAGTAGCGACGTCTCACCACTTCGGCCATGCTGGCAAAATCATCCTGACCGACGACTGACTTGATCTTGAACCGCCGGTAATTCGCGCGGTCGGGGCGTCCATTCTTGAAACTCACGAGCGATGCAACGGCGAACGTGCCGCTAATGTTGGAGATGTCGAAGCCCTCGATGCGCTGCGGCGGCGCGGGCAGGCCGAGGTGGCGGGCGAGTTCGGCGAGGTCGTTCTGCGGATGGATGCTCGGCGGCAGCGAATACGGGATGCGCTCGAACTTCCCGGTCTTGCGCGTGGTGTGCTTGAGGTCGCGCAAGGCATCGCGCAACTGCGCGGCGCGCTCGTAGTCCTGACCGGCGGCGGCCTTCTGCATTTCCGCCGTGAGCTGTTCCACCATGCCGGCACTTTCGCCGGCGAGGAAGTCGCAAGCAGCATTGACCTGTTCCAAATATTGATCGCGGGTGACGTTGGCAATGCAGGGCGCGGTGCAGAATTTCAGGTGCGCGTAGAGGCAATGCTTGTAGTCGCGGTCGGTGGGGGTGAGCGGGCGGCAGCCGCGCAGGTTGAATTTTTGTTGCGCCAGTTTCAGCGTGCGACGTGCGGCGGTGGAATCCGGGAACGGCCCGAAGTAGCGCGAGCCGTCGTCGGTCTTGAGGCGGGTGAAGGTGAAGCGCGGGATGGGGTCGTGCAGGTTCACCTTGAGCAGGAGGAAGCGTTTGTCGTCGCGCAGGCTGATGTTGTAGCGCGGCTTGAATTCCTTGATGAGTTTGCTTTCGAGCAGCAGCGCTTCTGGTTCACTGCGGACGACGTGGGTATCGAAGTCGTGGATGGCTTCGACGAGGGCGTTGAATTTCAAATCCCAGCCGAGCCGGCGCGAGGGTTGGAAGTAATGGCTGACGCGCTTGCGGAGGTCGAGCGCCTTGCCGACGTAGATGACCTTGCCGAAGCGGTCGCGCATGAGATAGACGCCGGGCTTGTGGGGCAGCGCGCGGACTTTTTTGCGGATGGTTTCGGAGGCGGGCACGGCAGAATTTCAACTCAACGGCGCGGCGGCGCAAAGCAATTTTTCCGGTCAAAGCCGCTGGTGAGCGTGCCGCGCCAATTCCCAAACGATGCTCCCGCCATGAATGACGGCCAGCGTGATGAGGCCGATGCCCGAACCTTTTTCCAGCAGCAGCAAAGTTTTTTCACTGATCGCCCGGTGACGCAGCGATACGAAATAACTCAAACAAGTGAACCACAGCCCCGCGCCCACCGCCACCCCGCTGATGCATATCAACCGGGTCGGCCCGGTGGGATCTACCCAGCCGCGCGAGATAAAGTTCGCCGCGAAAACGGTCCACAACAGCAGCACGCCGGGATTGCCCATCACGCGCACGAAGCCGGTCATGAACGCCGAGTGCGGATGGAGTTTCTGCTCCAGGTGCTCCTCGATTTTGCCGGGCGATTCGATGGCGCGGGCCGTGAGAAACTTCAAGCCGAGGAACAGGAGAAAGACGAAGCTCGTCAATTCCATCGCTGCCTTGACGAGTCCCTTTTGGAAAAACGAAGCGAAGCCGGTGAACGCCACGGTGCAGTAAACCAACTCCATCGAGATCGCGCCCGCTGCAATCAGCAACGCCCAGCGGAAACCGCGCCGCGCACCTTCGTTGATGATCGTCAGGTTCACCGGCCCGACGGGAATCGAGATTAATAGTCCGCTGATGAACCCCGTCAGCGCAGCTTGCAAGATGGGATAATTATCGAGCATGACTGCTAGCTGGCGGAAATGTTCTCATCGCCGTCGTCATCCTCCTCGATCTCGCGCCGCCACGCGCGCGAGAGCCGGGGGCGGATGAACCCGTAGAGCAGATAGCCGGTGAAAAACAGCGGCAGGACGTAATAAAGAATTTTCTCGCGCAGCACGAGCAGCAGCCCGATGAACAGCGCGCCGATGATGATCTTCAGGAACGTCGTCGTGGACCGCAGCCCCAGCGATTTGAAACTTGGATACCGCACCTCGCTCACCATCATCGCCGAGAGGAACACCAGCACCACCGGCAGCAGGTAGCCCCAGTAGCCGAGGTCTCTTTCTTTCTCGTTCAGCTTGATGATGAATAGCGTGAGCGACGCCACCAGCCCGGCGGCGGACGGAATCGGGAAGCCGAGGAAATCCTTGCCCGCGCCCGGCGCGTTCATGGTCGAGAGACAGTTGAATCGCGCGAGCCGGAACGCGCCGCAGATGAGATAGATCGAGGCGATGAACCAGCCGAACTCCGTGTATTCGCCCGGCAGCACGTCGTGCAAGACCACGCGGTGCACCAGAAACGCTGGCGCGGCACCGAACGAGATCAGGTCCGCAAGCGAATCAAACTCGCGCCCGAACGGGCTTTCCTGCCCGCCCATGCGCGCCACGCGGCCATCGAACAGGTCGAAGATGCACGCCATCAAAATGCACGCGAGCGCGAACTTGATGGGCGACCAGTTGACGAGGCCGCTGGCGTCGGGCGTGAGGTTGGCTTCCACGATTTTGGTGAGCGCCACGAAGCCGCAGAAGAGGTTGCCCGCCGTGAGCAGGTTCGGCAGGAAATAGATTTTCAGCTTCGGCGGCTCGCTGGCGGATGGGTCTTTTTGTGTGGATTCATTCATAACAATGCCCCCCTCACCCTCACCCTGACCCTCTCCCTCGGGGAGAGGGGACAGCTATCGGCGCTTCCAAATTGTTCGAACCCGCAACCGGCAAATCCAGCCGCAGCAATTCGGGTTGGACTGGATTCGATTCTCCCTCTCCCCAAGGGAGAGGGCCGGGGTGAGGGGAAGGCGCACATGTGAATTCCATTGCTTCTCTGGCTGGCGCGGTTGTTCAAAATATAATTCATTTTCATTCCAGCATCGCCAGTACCGTCTCGCCGCCCACGGTTTTGTCGCCCAGCTTCACCTGGATTTTCGCGGACAACGGCAGATAGACATCCACGCGCGAGCCGAACTGGATCAGGCTCATGCGCTCGCCTCGCGCGACGGTCTCGCCCTCGCTCACCCACGGGATGATGCGCCGGGCGATGAGGCCGGCGATGAGCCGCGCGCCAATCTTCACGCCGGGGCGCTCGGTGGATTCGAAGCCGATGAGGACGTTCTCGTTTTCGGCGGCGGATTCGGCGGCCATGGCGTTGAGGAATTTTCCGGAGGTGTGCCGGACATATTTCACCTGACCGGCGATGGGCGTGTTCTGCACATGAACATCAATCACCGAGAGAAACATCGAGATGCGCTTGCAACGGCCGCCCATGAAAACGGGTTCATCCAGCTCGTCAATCATGTCCACCTTGCCGTGGCCGGGCGAGACAACGAGGTTCGCGCCGCTCGGCACGCGCGCTTGCGGGTCGCGGAAAAAGTAGAGTGTGAAGATGGCGAACAGCATCCACAGCAAGACCAGCGCGGTGGAAACGGCGATGATGAGCGAGCCGAGGAATTTTGCGACCAGTCCCATCGCGAGAATGACGCAGAGGAGGACAAGCGTCCAACCGAGCATCTTGACTGCCGCCTGCGTAGCCTTGCCAGAGTGTTTCATGCGTTCAAGATTAGGTGTTTCGCCGGAGGTTCAAAGCGCAAAGTTCACTTTACGCAAAGCGACTCAAGCTAGAACGATGGCATGGTCCGATGCCTGGACTCCGCTACTGATTCTTGATGAAGGCGCGGACTTGGTTGTGATTCCCCGCGAAACACAGATGCAGGTCGCCGCCTTCCACCAAAAACAAAACCCGCACATCCAGCCCTGCCCGGAACTCAAAATATTTTCCAAACGGACGCAGGCCGATACCGGAATGAAGGTGAGGATGCCCAAAGGCTGATTCGACGCGGGCGATGGCGACTTTGACCGCCGCCTGGTGTTGCGCCGTGAGCGAGCGGTAGGAGCGGTCGAATTTCGGGCGGGTGAAAATCACGGCTTCCACGGCTTGAGCCGGCCGGCCTGACGATCCTTTTTGATGGCTGCAAGATCGCGCTGGGCGGAACGCTCCACCTCATCGGGCGTGACGTCGTATTCCTTGAAGGGCGAATTTGCGCCCACAAAAAAACTCCAGACCGCCTCCTGCACAGCCGCCGAGGTGTTCTTGAACCGACCGCTTTTCACCTGGGTGGCCACCACGCGGGCCAGCGGTTCGCTCAATGTGATGGTGCGAGTGCTCATGGACACAGGATGGCACAACAGGCCGAAGAATCAAACGTGAAAGACACGAGCGATTAACGGGGGGAGCAGCTTACTCCGGTTCTAGTTTGGAGTTCCGCCTTCAGGCGGCTCGGGGAAGCCGCGTAAACGCGGAACTCCAAACCATCACACCCCGTCCAGCCGCGCGATGGAGGCGCGCAGGGCCAGCTCGATGCCGCGTTGCCGCGCCGGGTCGGCAATCTTGCCACCGCCCAGCTCGCCGACGTAGAAGGTGTCCATGGCCGCGCCTTTCTCGGTGAAGATTTTCGCGGCGGAAATATCCACCGACTCGGCGGCGAGTGTTTCCGAGATGGTGTAGAGCAGCCCCACGCGGTCCTCGGTCTCGATCTCGATGGCGGTGCGGTTCTCGGAGATCTCGTTGTCGAACGCGATGCTGGTCTCGATGCGCTCGCCTTCGTTGGCCTGATACAGCGGGCGCGCGGTCTGCTGTTTCCGGATGAGCGCGTGCAAGTCCACCTCGCCGCCGACGAGCACCTGGTCGAGTAATTTTTCCAATTTGTCGCGCCGCTCGCGCGTGGCGAGCGCGCCGGTGGCGGCGTCCACCACGAAGAAGGTGTCGAGCGCAAGGGAGTCGGTGCGGGTGAAAATCTGCGCGCTCAAGATGTTCAGCCCAGCGGTGCTGAACGAGCCGGCGAGGTGGCTGAAGAGGCCGGGGCGGTCCCAGCTGCAGACTTTGACGACGTTGCAGCCTCGGTCGGGATCGTTCTGCCAGTTGACGACGGGCGCGAGCGGGCTGGCGCCATCGGTGTCGAGCATCTGCATGAAGTGATGGGCGAGCAGGACGTCGTCCAGGATTTCCGGCGCGGTGTGGACGAGGAAATAACGCGGCGGCAGCGCGGTGAAGTGGGCGTTCAACTCTTCCTCGCCCAGCGGTTCGGGCAAAAGCTTGGCGACCTCGCGGCGCAAGGTCTCGCGCTGATGGTCTCCGGCTTGGATGAATTCCGTGGCGCCGGTCAGCACGCCCTCGGTCTTGCGGAACAGCGACCAGTGGAGCGTCTCTTTGAAGTCGTTCCACAGCTTGTCGCTCGTGCCCTGCGAATCCACGAAGGTCAGCAGCGTGAGCAGCGAAAGCGTTTCCAGATTCTCCACCTGCCGGGCGAAGCTGCGGATGACGGCGGGGTCGTCCTGGTCGTGCCGCTGGGCGACGCGCGCCATGAGCAAGTGTTGTTCGATAAGCCGCTCGAGTGTGTGCGTGGTGGTGGTGTCGAGCTGCAACCGGCGGGCGATGCGGAGCGCGAGCTTCGCGCCGAAATCGGCGTGAGCGCCGTGGCCATCGGCCTTGCCGACGTCGTGCAGCAGCAGCGCGAGGTAGAGGACGAACGGGCGTTCCAAATCCTGAAACATTTGCGAGTAGTTGCTGAACGGCGGCTTCTTGGCCTCGGCGATCTGGTCGAGTTTTTCGAGGCAGACGAGCGTGTGCTCGTCGGCGGCGTATTGGTGGTAGAACTCGTGCTGGACGAGGCAGGTGAGTTTGCCGAATTCGGGAATGTATTTACCGAGGAAGCCGACCTCGTGCATGGCGCGCAGCACCCATGCGACGTTGCCGCGCTGGTTGAGGATGGTGAGGAAGGTTTCGCGCACGTGCTCATCGCGCAGGAATTCGCGGTCCACGAGGCTGACTTGGTTGCGGATGAGTTGGGCGAGATCGGGGTGGAGCTTCAGCCCGCGCTGCTGGGCGTGGAGGAAGGCGCGCATGAGACGGCGCGGCTGGTCGCGAAAGATGCGGTTGCTCGCCGCGTGGATATGGCCGTCCTCAATCTTGAAGCCGTCCACCTCCACGGCGGGGGCGCGCTTGGGCTGGCTGCTTTGCTTGATGAAATTTTTCAGGCGCGTGAGGTGCGGCTGCGGCAGCGCGGAGGGCAGGAGTGCGAGGCGTTGTTCCAGCGTGCGGGTGATGAGATGGATGTGGCGCAGGTGCGTGTAAACGTCGCGCATGAATTTCTCGATGCGGCGGCTGGGCGAGCGGTCGGGGTAACCGAGGTTGAGTGCAACGGCGGGCTGCATGCTCTTGAGCAGCGCGTCGGTGGGGCGGTTGACGTGATAATGCATCTCGTTCCGCACGCGCAGCAGGAAATCGTAGGCGGCTTCGAGTTGCTTGCGCTCGGTGGGGACGATGAGTTCGTGGCGCTCCAGTTCCGCCAGCGTGCGGGTGCGGTATTTGAAGAACGCCATCCACAAAAGATTCTGGTAATCGCGCAGGCCGCCGCAGCCGTTCTTGACGTTGGGCTCCTGCATGAGCGCGGAGTTGCCGAACTTGGTGCGGCGCGATGCCTGATCCTCGATGCGGGCGGCGATGTATTGCTCCTCGTAGCCATCCACGCACTTGGCGACGGCGGCCTTCTGGAATTTCTCGAACAGCGGCGCGCTGCCGGCGACGAGCCGCGCCTCGATGATGGAGGTCTTGGATTGCATGTCGCCGTTGGCCACCATCACGCACTCCTCCATGCTCCGCACGGAATGCCCGACCTTCAGTCCGAGATCCCACAGCGGATACAGGATGCCGTCAATCAGCTTCGCGAGTTGCGGCAATGGACGGTCCGCCGCCACGAGCCGGCCATCGTGCAGGAACATGAAATCAATGTCGCTGTGCGGATTCAACTCCGCGCGACCGTAGCCGCCGATGGCCACGAGCGCGAGCGGCGGAAACTCCTTGCGCGCCTGCGCGGAGAGCGTGTTGAGCGCGGCGTCCCAGAGCGAGCGCAGCAAAATATCCATGAGCGCGGCGCGGGCGTGGCAGATCTCGCGTCCGCTCTCGCCGGCGCGGTGGAGAATTTTCAGCCGGTGCGTCTCGACCTTGAGAAAGTTCTTGAAGCGCGCGAGTTCCTCGGCGGGTTTGCGGCCCGGCGGCAACGCCAGACGCGCGGCGGCGTTGGCCTCCATTTTTTCAAGCAGTGTCGGCATCGTCGGGCGACAGCTTTGGGGAAAAGTTCTTCAAACGCAAGCCGCCGCAGGGAGCGAGGTAGGGCAGGCTTTCCAGCCTGCCGGTTCACCGGACTTTCCAGTCCGGTGTTCGAACGAACGGGCGACTGGAAAGTCGCCCTAACCGGCGGACAAGAATGTCCGCCCCACAATCTCGAAGGCCGCCCGTTTCCGGTTCAGCTCTTCTTCGGCATGGGCGTCCACTTGCCCTGCTTGGCGCCGCTCTTGAGGCAGGTGGCGATGAAGGCCATGCCCGTCCAGCCGTCGTCCACGCTCGCGTAGTTCACGCCGGCGTTCACGGGTTTGCCGCCCGCCTGCCACTGGCGGATGTCCGCCTCGAAGAAGCGATGCAGCCGCGCGAACGCGTCATGGAAACCTTCGGGATGGCCGGCGGGAATCGTCGGCTCCTTGAGCAAGGCTTCGAGCTTGTCGTCCTTCGGCAGGAAGCCGTCGCCGGCCTGCATCGCGCCGCGCCAGTAGATGCGGTCGGGCTGGTTGGCGAGGTGGATGGTGAGTTTCTCCGGCTCTTCCTGGCTCCAGCGGACGCTGCCTTTCGTGCCGGCGATCTCGATGCCCATGTCGTTCTTGCGGCCGATGCAAACTTGCGAGGCGCGCACCATGGCCTTGCCGCCGTTGCTCAATTTGCAGTAGGCGGTGAAGTGGTCGTCGAGCATGCGGCCCTCGACGAAGGTTTCGAGCTGCGCGGAAACTGCCGCGATTTCCAGACCGGTGACGAAGCGGAGTTGCATGAGTGCGTGTGTGCCGATATCGCCGCCGCAGCCGGAGCCGCCGGCGAGTTTGGGGTTGGTGCGCCAGGTGGCTTGCTGCTGGCCGCTGGCTTCGAGCTTGGTCGCGAGCCAGCCTTGGATGTAATAGCTGTCCACCCAGCGGATGTCGCCGATGAGGCCGCTGCGGACGATGTAGCGGGCGAGGCGCGTGCTCCAGTGGCCGAGGTAGGTGTGGGCGAGGCCGAAGGGAACGCCTGTCTTGCGCACGGTCTGCACGAGCGTGGCGGCTTCCTTGAGGTTCAGGCAAAGCGGCTTTTCGCAGAACACGGGGATGCCTGCCTTGAGCGCCTTCATCGCGGGATCGAAGTGGACGTGGTTGGGCGTGACGATGAGGACGTAGTCGAGTTTCTTCTCGGCGGGCTGGTGCTTCTGGTCGGCGATCATCTCATCGTAGGAAACGTAGCCGCGGATGGGATAGGCCCAGTTGGCGGCTTCTTCGAGCGCGATCTTGGGATCGGGAAATAATGCGCCGGCGGCCACGCGCCGGGTGCCGTCCATGTGAATCGCCTTCTGGTGAGGGTGGACGATGAACGCGCCTTTGCCGCCGCCGATGAGTCCGACATTGAGAGGTCGTTGAGCCATAAATTTTCCGAGGTTGAGTTGGTTGAGTTTGGTTTGCTGTTTTTCTGCCGCACAAATTAAGTCGCGGCGGTTTCCGGTCAAGGAGTATATGCGGGCAAGCGGCGTGGCAGACGCGGCGCGTCTGTTTTTTTTGCGATGAACGAGCGCGGCATTTGAGTTGGGAGCGCCGCGCACTCGCAATTTGACTTTGAATCGTTCGTAGGTAGTTTGCAGTCGCATTTACACGAACCATTTTCAGGAATAGAGGGCAATTGTGGCAGAACGAGACGATTATCTGACAGACATGCTGGTGGACCTCGGCTTCGCAACAAGCCAGCAGGTCGAAGCGGCCAAGGTGGAGGCGCAATCCGCCGGCGTCGGCGTGGTGGACCTGTTGCTCGCCAACAAGAGCATCCGCCCCGCAGACGTCACCCAGGCTAAGGCCGCGCATTTCGGCGCGGAGGTCGTCCACCTCGGCGGCATGCAGCTCACCGAGGACGTCATCGCCACCGTCTCCCGCGACATCGCCCGCAAATACCGCGTCATCCCCGTTTACAAGCACGACAACAGCGTCACCATCGCCCTCGCCGACCCCTCCGACCTCGCCACGGTGGATAGCCTCTCCCACCTGCTCCGCGCCGAGACCATCAACATCCAGGTCGCCTCCGAACAGGACATCGAGAACGCGCTCACGAAATATTACGGCGAGAAAAAAGGCGTTGTCACCGACGAGCGGTTCAAGGACGTGATGAAGGACCTCGACGCCGAACGCACCGGCAACGTCGCGGACGCGGCGGCGTTGGTCGAGGCCGGCGAAGCCGACGCCCCGCTCATCAAGATGGTCAACCAGATCGTCACCGAAGCCTTCAAACTGCGCGCATCCGACATCCACCTCGAGCCGCTCTCCAAGACCTTCCGCATCCGCTACCGCATTGACGGCATGCTCCAGGAAATCAAAGGCCCGCCCAAGAAACTCCAATCCGCCGTCATCGCCCGCCTCAAGATCCAGTCCAACATGTCCATCGCGGAACACCGCATCCCGCAGGATGGCCGCATCCAGGCCAACGTCGGCACCAAGACCGTGGACTTGCGCGTCTCCTGCCTCCCGACCGTGCACGGCGAGAGCATCGTCATGCGTATCCTGGACAAGGAAGGCCTCAAGCTCGGACTGCCCGAACTCGGCTTCATGACCGACGACCAGCAGACCTTCGAGAAATTAATCTCGCTCCCCGACGGCATCCTCCTTGTCACCGGCCCCACCGGTTCAGGCAAGACCACCACGCTCTACTCCTGCCTGCACTACATCAACCGCCCCGACCGCAAGATCATCACCGTCGAAGACCCCGTCGAATACGTCCTCGCCGGCATCAACCAAGTCCAGGTCAACGAAATCGTCGGCCTCACCTTTTCCAAGGCACTCCGCGCCATCCTCCGCCAGTCCCCCAACGTCGTCATGCTCGGCGAAATCCGCGACCTCGAGACCGCCACCATCGCCATCAACGCCTCGCTCACCGGCCACCTCGTTTTCTCCACGCTCCACACCAACGACGCCCCCAGCGCCGTCACCCGTCTCATTGACATGGGCGTGAAACCCTTCCTCATCGCCTCCTCCACTCGCGCACTCATGGCCCAGCGGCTCGTGCGGAAAATCTGCAAGCAATGCATCGCCGCCTATCTGCCCACAGTCGAGGAACTCCGCCCCCTTAACATTCCGCCCGAACAACTCACCAGCGCGCAGTTCAAGAAAGGCAAGGGCTGCTCCAACTGCAACAACACCGGCCACCGTGGCCGCTTCGGCGTGTTTGAAATCTTCGTGATTGATGACGAATCGCGGAAACTTATTTACGACCGCGTCCCCTCATCCGTCTTGCGCGCCCGCGCCCGCCAAGCCGGTATGCGCTCCCTCCGCGAAGACGGCATCCGCAAAATCCTCGCTGGCCTCACCACCTGCGATGAAGTCATCCGCGCCACCGTCGGCGACGACGAATGAAAGCCATGAAAAACGCTGAAACGCTGAAACTTGAAAAGCTGAAAACGGAATCACCTTTCCGCTTTTCAGTATTTCAGTATTTCAGCATCTAAAATTATGTCCTATCAAATGTCCGATCTCCTGCAGTTGGTCGTGGCCGAAGGCTCCTCCGACTTGCACATCCGCGTCGGCGTCCCCCCCGTCATCCGCGTCCACGGCATCCTCCACCGCGTCGAAGGCCCCATGCTCGGACCTGACGACACCGAGGAACTCATGCGCAGCATCACCTCCGATGAGCACATCCAGCACGTCCGCGAACGCGGCGGCGCGGACTTCGGTTTCGCGTTCGGCGATGCCGCCCGTTTCCGCGTGAGCGTGTTCAAGGAAAAAGGCAACTTCGCCATGGTGCTGCGGCAAATCCCCAGCAAGATGCTCACCTTCGAGCAAATCGGTTTGCCCGCATCCTGCCGCGAACTCCTCTACAAACCGCGCGGCCTGATTCTCGTCACCGGCCCCACCGGCTCCGGCAAGACCACCACCCTCGCCTCGATGATCAACATCATCAACGAAGAACGCGACGAAGCCCACATCATCACCGTCGAAGACCCCATCGAGTATTACCACAAGCACAAGAAAGCCCTCATCACCCAGCGCGAAATCCACGTGGACGTGCCGAACTTCGCCGAAGCCCTGCGCCGCGCCCTGCGCCAAGACCCGGACGTCGTGCTCGTCGGCGAAATGCGCGACTTGGAAACCATCGAAGCCGCCGTCACCGCCGCCGAAACCGGCCACTTGGTCTTCGGCACCCTCCACACCACCGGCGCAGCCAAGACCATTGACCGTCTCGTCAACGCCTTCCCCGCGAACCAGCAGGAAACCATCCGCATCCAGCTCTCCACCGTGCTGCAAGCCGTCATCTCGCAGCTCCTCATCCCGCGCATTGACAAGCCCGGCCGCGTCGCCGTCTTCGAGGTGATGATCAACACCCCGTCCGTCGCCGCGCTCATCCGCGACAACAAAACCTTCCGCCTCAACTCCGACATCCAGACCGGCGCCAAGTTCGGCATGGTCACACTCGACGGCTTCCTTCTGGAAAAATACCAGCAAGGCATGATCTCCCGCGACGAAGTCATCCAGAAATCCCAAGACCCCACCACCATCCAGCAGAAACTCCAGGAAATGGAACTCGCCGCCGCCGTCGGCGAAAAATCCGGCGTCAAGATGGACACCCGAAAATAGCCGGTTATGCCCCAAGCCGCCAACCATCCACTCCTCGCACTCATCCGCGAACGCGGACTCATTGACGACCTCCAGTTCGAGGAAGTCATCGCCGAACAATCCCGCACCGGCAAACCCGTCAACCAAGTCATCGCCGACCTCGGCCTGCTCGACACCCCCGCCCAGCTCAACCTCATAGCCGACTTCCTCGGCACCCAAGTCGTCACCATCGGCGATGTCTCCCGCGAAACCCTCGCCGCCGTGCCCTCCAACGTCGCCCACACCTACCAATGCTTCCCCGTCGCACTCAACGGCAACACCCTCCAACTCGCCATCGCCGAGCCGTTGAACAACGCCCACATTGACGAGCTAGGCTTCGTCATCAAACACGACCTCCAGATCGTCATCGCCGACCCCGCGCAAGTCACTCGCGCCATCGAGAAAAATTACGGCGAGGAAACCGCCAGCGTCCTCGACCTCGCCCGGGAACTCGGCAGCAACAGCGCACTCGCCGAGGAAGCCGCCGCCGCCGCTGCCGACGACAAAGCCGCCGCCGACCTCGCCGACGCCGCGCCCATCGTCAAGTATGTGAATCTCGTGCTGACCCAAGCCGTGCAAGACCGCGCGAGCGACATCCACTTCGAGCCGTTCGAGGATGAATTCAAAATCCGCTACCGCGTGGACGGTGCGCTCTACGAGATGGCCCCGCCGCCCAAACACCTGGCCTTGCCCATCACCTCCCGCATCAAAGTCATGGGCAACCTCAACATCTCCGAGCGCCGCCTGCCACAAGACGGGCGCATGACCCTCCCCGTCGGCGGGCGGACGATTGACCTGCGCGTCTCCACCCTGCCCACCGCCTTCGGCGAATCCATCGTGCTGCGCGTGCTCGACCGCTCCGCCGTGAACCTCGAGCTTGAGACGCTCGGCTTTCCCAAAGACATTTACAATTACGTCACCGAAGTCATCCAGCGACCCAACGGCATCTTCGTCGTCACCGGCCCCACCGGCTGCGGCAAGACCACCACGCTCTACTCCTGCCTGCGCCGCGTCAACGTGATCGATTCCAAACTGCTCACCGCCGAAGACCCCGTCGAGTTCGACATCGAAGGCATCATGCAAGTCGCCATCAACGAAGCCGCCGGCATGACCTTCAGCAAAGCCCTCCGCTCCTTCCTGCGGCAAGACCCGGACATCATCATGGTCGGCGAAATGCGCGACCTCGAGACCGCCCAAATCTCCATCCAAGCCTCGCTCACCGGCCACCTCGTCTTGAGCACCCTGCACACGAACGATTCCCCCGGCGCCATCACCCGCCTCGTGGACATGGGCGTGGAGCCGTTTTTGATTTCCTCCACACTCTGCGCCGTGCTGGGCCAGCGCCTCGTGCGCCGCGTCTGCAAAGACTGCAAATCCCCGTTCGAGCCGACCGAAGCGCAGCTCTCCCTGCTCAACCTCTCCCCGCACGACCTCGGCGAAAAAGTATTCTACTACGGCCGCGGCTGCGCCACCTGCCACGACACCGGCTACAAAGGCCGCAAAGGCATCTACGAACTCCTCGCCATCACCGACCCCATCCGCGCCCTCATCAACGACCGCGCCCCCACGCTCGTCGTCCGCCAGAAAGCCGTGGAGATGGGCATGGTCACCTTGAGGGAGGACGGCTTGCGCAGTATCTTCGACGGTGATACTACTATCGAAGAAGTCGTCAAATACACATGAGTCCAAAGCCTAAAGTCCAATGTCCAAAATCCGATGCCGGTGAAAACGGCTGGAACTCGACTTTGGACTTTGGACTTTGGACTTTGGACTTGTTTTAGTTATGCCGAAATACAGTTACGTCGCGATGGATAAGGTTGGCAAGGAAACCAAGGGCACCCTTGAAGTCGCCAGCCAGAACGAAGCCATTGGGCGCATCAAGGAAATGGGACTCTTCCCCACCAAGATCACCGAGCTAGGCGCGGAAAAAGCCGAGAAAAAAACCAAGGCCGCCGCCCCCGTCGGCCGTCCCGGCGCCAAGAAAAAGGGCGGCGGGATGAACATCAAGCTCAAGATTCCTTTCCTCGGCGGCGGCGTGAAGTCCAAGGTTCTCTGCACCTTCACCCGCCAGCTCGCCACCCTCGTGGACGCCGGCCTGCCGTTGCTGCGCGGTATGCGCGTGCTCGAAAAACAGGAACGCAACGTCAACCTCCGCGACATCATCGTCAAACTCTCCCTCTCCGTCGAGGGCGGCAGCACCTTCTCCGAAGGCCTCGCCCAACACCCCAAAGTATTCAACAAACTTTACGTCAACATGGTCAAGGCCGGTGAACTCGGCGGCGTCCTCGAAATCGTCCTCAACCGCCTCGCCATGTTCATGGAAAAGGCGCAGAAGATTAAAGGCAAGGTCATCGCCGCCATGTTCTACCCCATCGCCGTCATCGTCGTGGCCGTGGCCATCGTCGGCGTGCTCATGGTTTACGTCATCCCCAAGTTCCAAGAGGTCTTCGCCGGCTTGCTCGATGGCGCCTCCATGCCCGCCTTCACCCTCTTCGTGCTCGGCATCAGCTCCGCCATCAAGAACCGCTTCCCCTTGGTTGTGGTCGGCACCATCGTATTCGTCATCTTGTTCGTAGCCTTCCTCAAGACCAAGTTTGGCCGCCACGTCTTCGATAAATTCAAGCTCAAGATGCCCATCCTCGGCCCGGTGTTCAGCAAGCTCGCCATCGCCCGCTTCACCCGCACTCTCGGCACGCTCGTGAGCAGCGGCGTGCCGATTTTGCAGGCGCTCCAGATCGTCCGCGAAACTTCCGGCAACGTCATCATCGCCAACTCCATCACCGCCGTTTACGACAGCGTCAAACAAGGCGAGACCATCACCGCACCGCTGGAATCTTCCGGTGTTTTTCCGCCCATGGTCATCAGCATGGTGGACGTCGGCGAGCAGACCGGCGCGCTGCCGGAGATGTTGATGAAGATCGCCGACAACTACGACGAGGAGGTGGACAACGCCGTCTCCGCCATGACTTCCCTGCTCGAACCCATCATGATCATCGTCCTCGGCGTCATCGTAGGCAGCATCGTCATCGCCATGTTCCTGCCGCTCGTGAAGTTGATCGAAGGCGTGGGCGGCGACAGCGGCGGCAAGGATTAATTCTTTCCGTTCCGGCCAAACAAAACCCGAACTCGAAATAGAAATGGGAGCGCGCCCGCCCCGGGCGCAGTTTTCCGCGCCCTCGCGGAAAACTCGGGCGCACCGAAGACACCCAAAGGTTCGCGGCCAACACGCGCTTGCAAGATGCTGACCCCAACTTCGGCACCGGCAGGCTGGAAAGCCTGACCTACTATAACAATTCATGCTGACATTGGCGCAGTCATGTTTGCCGGGCGCTGGTAGAGCGCGTCGCTCCGCGCGCGCCGCTGGCTGGCACGAAAGC
>JANMJO010000271.1:0-6725 GCA_031371425.1 Verrucomicrobiales bacterium
TGGCTCGTGCCGACACCGTTCTACTCGGAACTTTTCTTCGGCGTGCAGAACAGCCAGGGCGGCACGGCGCACAGCTTCCGCAACGACAACGGAGGCAATCCATTCTTCGACCGCATCAACGGCGACCGCAGTGTGAAGAAATTTTCCGACATGCTTTACTCGGCACGCTACGCCGCGTCTTTCGAGCCGACGGAGAACCAGACGTTGCTCGGCGGCTTGTCGGCGGTGTTCGGCCCGAACAGTTCCGGCGACAACACGGACACGCAGATTTACGGCGCGGACGTTTATTGGAAATGGAAATCGCCGCGCGCGCACGGCGGCTTTCCCTTCGTGAGCTGGCAGACTGAGGCGCTGTTGCGGCGTTATCAAGCGGGCGCATCCACGACGGTGGATTTGAACGGCGACACGGTGCTGGACGCCGTGCCGCGCGAAACGGTCACGGATTGGGGCGCGTATTCGCAGGTGTTGTGGGGCTTCACGCCGGGCTGGGTGGCGGGCTTGCGCGGCGATTACGCGGCGGGCAGGACAGCCGAATACGAAAAGCTCTACGGCCCGGACTTGTCGCGCGCGCTGCGCTGGCGCATTTCGCCGAACCTGACCTGGTATCCGAGCGAGTTCTCCAAGCTCCGCCTGCAATATAACTACGACGACCGCGATCGCATCGGCGTGGATCACTCGGTCTGGTTGCAGTTTGAATTCCTGCTGGGCGCGCACGCGGCGCATAAGTTCTAGCCACAGATTTACACAGATGAAACACAGATTATGAAAATGAACTTTCTGAAATCCCTGATTCAACGCAGAGTCGCAAAGTCCGCAGAGTTTCGCAGAGAAGACAGGAAAAAAAACCTGCGTTTCTCTCGGTTCTTTGCAGCGCTATCTCCAAACAACATCGCAACTTTCGAAGATTTTCCCGGAGCGCGGGCGGTCCCCGCCCGCAGCGGCTGCGAACGCAGGGAGGTCTTGGAAATGTCTCACGCGCCCCGCACTTTCCATCCGCTGCGACCGGGGGCCGGTCGCGCTCCGTTTCGGTTGCGGCTTTGCCGCGTTGCGCCTCTGTGTTTCGCCGTCTGTGCCTTGCTGCTGGCAGCCACAGCCCACGCCAAGTTGAACGTCGTCGTGACCACGCCGGACCTCGCGGCTATCGCGAAAGAAGTCGGCGGCGATAAGGTCGAGATCACCACGCTCGCGCGGCCCATGGAAGACCCGCATTTCGTGGACGCCAAGCCCAGCTTCATCGTGAAGCTCAACCGAGCCGACGCGCTCGTCGAGGGCGGCGCGGAACTGGAGGTCGGCTGGCTGCCACCGCTGCTCGCGGGCGCGCGCAACGCCAAGCTCGCGTCCGGCCAGCCCGGTCGTGTCCTCTGCAACGAAGGCATCCGCATGCTCGAAGTGCCGACGCAACTGACGCGCGCCGAGGGCGACATCCATGCGGCGGGCAATCCGCACTTCGTCGTTGACCCGGCGAACGCGCACATCATCGCCGCGCATTTGGCGGCGGCGTTTGCGAAACTGGATGCGAGTTCGGCAGAAACTTTCCGCGCGAACGGAAAGAAATTCACCGACGCGCTCGACGCCAAGCTTGCGGAGTGGACGGCGAAGCTCGCGCCGTTCAAGGGCGCGAAGGTGGTGTCGTATCACAAGTCGTGGCCGTATTTCGCGGAGCGGTTCGGGTTGCAGATGGATATTTTTCTCGAACCGAAACCCGGTCTCCCACCGTCGCCCGCGCACCTCGCGGAAGTCATTGCGACGATGAAGGCGCAGCACGCGCGCGTCATCATCGTGGACCCGTATCTGAACCGCAAAACCGCCGAGACCGTGGCGCGCAGCACCGATGCGGCGGTGGTGGACGTGGCGCAAATGCCCGGTGGCGTGAAGGGCACTGACGGCGGCTACATCGCGCTGCTGGATTATCTCGTGGACTCGCTGGTGAAGGCGCTGGCGGAGAAGAAATGAATTAACCACGAATGAACACGAATTGTTTCGACACGGATTGCACGGATTTTCACGGATTGAATCCATGTTACTCGGTGGAATTCCTGTCCAAGCCTGTTCTAATTCGTGTTCATTCGTGTTCATTCGTGGTTAAAAATTTTATGACTGAAATATTATCCGTGATGAAGTGGCCGCTGATCGCGTGCCTGTTGTTGCCGGGCATCCTCGTGTATTACGGGCTGCACATCATCCGCCGCGAAGTCATCTTCGTGGACCTCGCGCTGGCGCAGGTCGCCACGCTGGGGACGTGCGTGTGCATGTATCTCGGCCACGAAGCGGATGACCCGCATAATTATTTCTGGTCGCTTGGCTTCACGCTCGCGGGCGCGGCAGTGTTCACGTTCACGCGCTCAACCAAGCGCGCGCGTGTGCCGCAGGAGGCGCTCATCGGCATCATCTACGTCGTGGCGGCGGCGGCAGGGATTCTGTTGTTGAGCAAAAGCCCGCACGGCAAGGAGGAATTGCAGCGCACGCTCGTCGGCGATTTGCTCACCGTGACGCCGCAGGAGATCGGCAAGACCGCCGCGCTCTACGCGGTCATCGCCGTAGTGCATTTTATCTTTCGCAAACAATTTATCCGGCTCTCGTTCGACCATGAGCACGCGGAACAAGGCGGATTGAACGTGCGCTTCTGGGATTTTCTTTTTTACGCGTTGTTCGGTCTCATCGTGACGAGCTTCGTGCAGGTCGGCGGGGTGCTGATGGTGTTCAGCTATCTCATCGTGCCGGCGGCGTGCGGGACGTATCTGGCGAACTCACTCGGCGCGCGGCTGGTCATCGGCTGGTGCGTGGCGACGCTGGCGAGCGTGGGCGGACTCTACGCCTCGTATCAACTGGACGTGCCGACGGGCGCGGCAATCGTGTGTGCGCTGGGCGTGGCGTTGCTGCTTGCGGCGGTGGGGACGAAAGTGCGGCGGCAACGGAGCGCGGCTCTGTGAGGCGCAGCAACCAACTCAACAACGGAAAATTCTGGCGCGGCTGCGGGTCGCAGACCCGCGCTCCATTTTTCCGGCTCGCGCTCCGGGGCGGTTTCAAATATCTCTAGCGCATGTCCTCAAATTTCTGGCTGCTCATCATCTATTGCGCGCTCGTGCTCTTCGCCTCGCTCGCGGGCGGGTGGTTGCCCATGCTCGTGCGGCTCACGCATACGCGGTTGCAGATGGCGATCAGTTTCGTGGCGGGGCTGATGCTGGGCATCGCGCTGCTGCACTTTTTGCCGGATGCGGCGGAGCAGTTGAACTCGGTTGACCGTGCGGTCAAGTGGACGCTGGGTGGATTTCTCCTGATGTTTTTTCTGCAGCGATTTTTTCATTTTCATCACCATGATTTGCCGGAGGGCGATCCCGAAGATTGTTGCCACGACCACGGCGAGCCGCATGCGCATGATCATTCCCATACGCTCGCAGACAAGTCGGCGAAGCAACTCTCCTGGGTGGGCACGGCGCTGGGGTTGACGCTGCATTCGCTGCTGGATGGTCTCGCGCTGGCGGCAGCGGTGGAGGTGGGCGCACAAGGACACGCAGGCTTGGCAGGGTTGGGCGTGGCGCTGGCGGTGATTCTGCACAAGCCGTTCGACGCGATGGCGGTGGCGACGTTGATGACGGTGGGCGGCAAGTCGCGGTCGTTGCGGCAGTTGTTGAACATGCTGTTTGCGCTGGCGACGCCGTTGGGTGTGGTGCTGTTCCAGTTCGGCGCAAGCCACTTCGCGGATTCCAATGCGGTATTTCTTGGCGGCTCGCTGGCGTTCTGTGCTGGCACATTCCTGTGCATCTCATGCAGTGATTTGCTGCCGGAGCTGCAATTCCACTCGCACGACCGTTTTAAGTTGTCGCTCGCTCTGGTAGCGGGGTTGGCGGTGGCGGTGCTGATTGGTAGTTTTGAAACGGGTGGCCACGAACATTCGCATCCCGCGCCGCTGCTGTCAGTGACGCGGCCTGTGGTTTGACCGATGCCGGGCGGGCAAGCGGGTTCTTCTCCCAAACTTAAGCTGTGTATTAAGTGAGTTTAAGTCGCCGCACACCCAAAAATTTTCAAAAAAGCCTTGTGAATATTTTCACAGTAAGGCAGTCTGCGCGTCCTTTCGTCGCCCAGAATTGGCGTAATTCAACGCTCCTAGGCGACAAGGTTTCAGACATCCGATGCGATTGCTAAAAATCATTTTGCTGGCTGCTTTGTTCGTGGCTGTGCCGACGATGTTCGTCCGGGCAGCCGCGTCGGAAGCGGCAGCTTCAGCGGGGCAGGGCGCTCACGCGGCGGTCGCCGAGCATGAGGAACTTCCTCTCCATGCGGTTGAAATTGGTCACATCGGCGCTTTTCCGATCACCAACTCGATGCTGGTGACTTGGCTGGTGGCGGCAGGGCTGATTCTTTTCGCGCGCTTTGCGACGCGCAATATACAAGCTGTCCCGTCCGGCGCGCAGAATTTCTGGGAGTGGCTGGTGGAAAGTCTTTATGGATTTCTGGAAGACATCATCGGCGCGGAGCTGGTCAAGAAGACGTTTTGGTTCTTTGCCACGATTTTCATCTTCATCCTGTTCACCAACTGGTGTGGCTTGATTCCCGGCGTGGGCACGGTGGGCTGGGGCGTGACTGATGCCGCGGATAAGTTTCACCTGACCGAGCCGTGGTTTCGCGGTGCGAACGCCGATTTGAACATGACGTTCGCCATGTCCATGATTTTCTTCGCGTGCTGGATCGTGTGGTCGCTGCAAGCCAACGGAGTGAAGGGTTTTATTCTGCACATCTTCGGGCCGAAGGGCGACACACAGGGCTTCATGAAAGTCATGATGATTTTTGTGTTCCTCATTGTTGGCGTGTTGGAAGTGGTTTCCATCGCGTTCCGTCCGGTGTCGTTGAGCTTCCGTCTTTTCGGCAATGTTTACGCGGGTGAAAACATGCTCGAAGCCATGTCCAATCTCGTGCCGAGCCTGAGCTGGTTGATTCCGATCCCGTTCTATTTTCTCGAAGTGCTGGTGGGTTTGGTGCAGGCGCTGGTGTTCATGCTGTTGACGGCGGTGTTCACGCTGTTGATGTGCCAGCACGAAGAGGGGCATGAGTCCGCGCATCATTGATTTAACAATTTCGCTGCCTTGACCGTGTTCGATCGCGGGAGGCGGCGGGAAAAAACGAAAGACAAAAAATATGACAGGTAATATTCACATCGGTCTGGCAGCGCTCGGCGCGGCCATTGGTGTCGGTCTGATCGGCATGAAGGCTTCGGAAGCGGTCGGGCGCAACCCCGGCGCGGCCACGAAGATTCTCGTGCAAGCGATCTTGAGCACCGCCTTCGCGGAAGGCATCGTGTTCTTCGCCATCTATCTGGCGAAAGGCCAATAATCAACCGGCGCGGGAGCGATCCCGCGCCGACAATTTTTGCAGACTATGGATTCAATCATTTGTTTGGCGAGCATTGGCGGAGACTTGGCGAACGCCGCGCAGGACACGGCCAAGACGTTCGGCTGGAGCAGAGAGCATTTCATCGCGCAGTGCATCAGCTTCAGCATCGTGGCGTTTCTGCTCCACCGTTTTGCTTACAAGCCGATTCTGACGGTTTTGGAAGAGCGCAAGAAGCGCATCGCCGAAGGTCTGGCCAATGCGGACAAGATCAAACTGGAACTCGCCAGCGCGCAGGCCAAGTCGCAGGAAATCCTCACGCAAGCCGGGGCGCAGGGGAACAAGATGATTGAAGAAGCCCGCGCTTCAGCTGCGAAAGTTTTGGAAATCGAATCGCAGAAGGCCATCGCCACGGCCAACGACATCATCGCCAAGGCGCGTCAGGCCAGCGAAGCCGAACTCGTCCGCATGAAGGCGGAACTCCGCAAGGAAGTCGGCCGCCTCGTCGTCGCCACCAGCGCGAAGGTCACGGGAAATATTTTGACAGCCGAGCAGCAGACGCGGCTCGCGGAAGACACGAACAAGCAGCTCGCGGCGAACTAAATCTTTGGGAGGGGCGGCGTGTCGCCGTCCCAAATCAAAATGAAAATTTCCAAACAAGCCCGGCGCGACGCGAAGCAGTTGTTCAACGTCTGCAAGGTCAGCGGCCTGTTGGACGAAGGTCGTGTGCGCCAGACAGTCGGTGCGGTGATTGAGAAGAAGCCGCGTGGTTTCATGGCGATTCTTTCGCACTTTCAGCGTCTCGTGAAGCTGGACATCGAGCGCCGTTCGGCCAGCGTTTCCAGCGCCGCGCCGTTGAGCGAAGCGCTCGCGGCTTCGGTGAAAGCGAATCTCGCGCAGCGTTACGGGCAGGGCTTGAACGTGAGCTTTGCGGTGAACAAGGAATTGATCGGCGGCCTGCGCGTGAAAGTGGGCAGCGATGTTTTTGACGGCAGCGTGAAGGCGCGCTTGGCCGAGCTGGAAGCCGGTTTTTGACGCTATCAACTCTCAACTTTCAACTATCAACTATCAACTAGAATTTTATGAGCAATCTATTGCAAGAAATTGAAGCGCAGATTAGCGGCGTGAAAACGTCGGTGAACAAGCAGAACGTCGGCATCGTCCGCGAATGCTCCGACGGCGTGGCCAAGATTGAGGGCCTCACCGACGCGATGGCCAATGAGATGTTGGACTTCGGCGGCGGCGTCATCGGCCTCGCGCTCAACCTCGAAGAAACCGAAGTCGGCGCGATTATTCTCGGCGATTACCTCGGCGTTCACGAAGGCTCGGAGGTCAAGACCACCGGCAAGTTGCTCTCCGTGCCGGTTGGCAAAGGTTTGCTCGGTCGCGTCGTGGATTGT
>JANMJO010000293.1:0-21167 GCA_031371425.1 Verrucomicrobiales bacterium
GCCTACCGCCGCGAGATGGCCCGCGCCATCGTCAACGGCATCCTCGCCTACAAACGCGAAGTCGAACGGGTGTGACAGAAACTGCCGCGCACCGCGAAAGAAAAGGAGCGCCGAGCAATGCTCTGCGCTCCAGCGCGGTGGTTTTAGCCCGAACTCCGAAATGGGAATGGGAGCGCCCGCTTCCTAGCGGGCGAGTTCAGGCGTCCCGCCTGAACTTTCAACGCCCCAATCAAAAAAATTGGGGTGGGGGAAATTTTGAGGACGAGATTTTCGGCGCGACGCCGAAAATCACCCGCCGGAGGCGGGTGCTACCAAAAACTTACCCGCGCGTTTGGTTTCAACTTCGGGAATCGGTTTTAGTCAGACCCAAGTCGAACGGCGAATTTGACAGTTGCCGGATTCAACCTGAAACTTTCCCATCGCGCCGAAGCGCACCGAAAGCGGAAAACTCGAAACCCGAAACTAGAAACTGGAAACTAGAAACTTTCAAATGAGCATCGCCACCAAAACCGGAGACAAAGGCCTGACCGGCCTCATGTATAACCGTCGCGTCTCCAAGTGCCACCCGCGCGTCGAAGCCTACGGCGCCGTGGATGAACTCAACGCCGCGCTCGGCCTCGCCCGCGCCACCGCGCAGCATGATTTCATCCGCACCAACCTCCTCGCCATTCAGCAAGACCTCGTCACCGTCATGGGCGAACTCGCCACCGGCCTCGAAGACCTCCCGCGCTACGCCAAGGACGGATTCGCCCTCGTCACACCAGCGTTGACCGTGAAGCTGGATCAACTCGTCACAGAAATCGAGGCGCAGAAAATATCCTTCGCTGGCTGGGCCACGCCCGGCGCGACGGAAAATTCCGCCGCGCTCGATGTCGCCCGCACCACCTGCCGCCGCGCCGAGCGCCGCGTGTGCGCGCTGCACGAAACCGGCCAGCTCCACAACGCGGAAATCATCATCTACCTCAACCGACTTTCCGATTTGCTCTGGCTTTGCGCGCGATGGGTGGAGACGCAGAAATAACGGAGTGCCCGTCACCCGGCCCGGCGTATTTTCGAGCAAGCTGAAGCTTGAACTCTAACTCGCCGATTCGGAGATCAGCGTTCCGCCAGGCGACGGAATACAAAAAACATCTCGTCGCCAATCCGCTTCGTGGTTTTCAATTTCAACCTGGCCGTTGCCGCCAGCTTTTGAAAGCCCGCCCCATCGGCGATTGTCGGCGCGAGACGCCCGCCAAAAATTTTCGGGCAAACAGTCAGGTGCAACTCATCCACGAGACCGGCGCGGAACATGGCGTCATTCAATTCGCCGCCGCCTTCGCACAGCAGCCGTTGGACGTTCCATTCCGCGCGCAACCAGCACAGCGCGACGCGGAAGTTGATCTCCTTTGCGCCGCAGACCTTCACCACCGCGCCGAGCGAGCGGAGTGCGGCGAGTTTCTTTGCGGTCGCGCGCTTCGTCGTGAGAATTATGATGGGCGAAAACTGGTGTCTGAAAATTTCCGCGCGCGGATTCACGCTGCCGCTCCGGCTGACGACGACGCGCAGGTTGTGTTCCACCAGACCGCGCTTGAGCCGTAGCCGCCGGAACTTGGCCGCGCCCGGACCGAGGTTGATCGCGTTCAAATCCACCGTCCGCGCGCCGGCCATCACCGCATCCGCCGTGGCTCGCAGCTCCAGCAGATGCTCGTGGTCGCGCTCGCTGCCGAACGACGACGCGGCGCGATTGGCCGTGGCGATCTTGCCATCCGCCGTCATCGCCATGTTCACCAAAACGAAGGGAAGTTTCGCGTTTCGGGTTTGGCGTTTCGAGTTCAAGCGTGGCGTGGTTGGTTCAACTCGAAACAAGAAACTCGAAACCCGAAACTCACACAAGCAGCATCGCATCGCCGTAGCTGAAGAAACGGTAGCGCTCGCGCACGGCCTCGGCGTAGGCGGCGAGAACCATCTCGCGCCCGCGCAGTTCGCCGGGCGCGGCGAACGCGCTCACCAGCATCAGCAGCGTGGAGCAGGGGAGGTGGAAGTTGGTCAGGAGCGCATCCACGATTTTGAATTGATACGGCGGATGAATGAAAATCCGCGTGCGGCCATTGCTCGCAACGAGGCCTTCGCTTGGAGTTCCGCCTTCAGGCGGCGCGGCGGCGCTTGATCCCGAACCGCCTGAAGGCGGAACTACAAACATCGCCGCGCTTTCCAGCACGCGCACGCTGGTCGTGCCCACGGCGATAACACGCCGACCGGCGCGCTTGGCGTCGTTGATGGCGCGCGCAGTCTCGGCGCTCAACTCGTAGCGTTCCTCGTGCATGACGTGCGCGGCGAGCGTGTCTGCCTTCACAGGCGCAAACGTCCCGAGGCCGACGTGCAGCGTGACGAAACAGACTTGCACACCGCGCTCGCGGAGTTCGGTCAACAACGCTTCCGTGAAATGCAGTCCCGCCGTGGGCGCGGCGACGGAGCCGGGCGGTTGGGCGAAGACATTTTGGTAACGCTCGCGGTCTGCGGTGTTTGAATCGCCGGTTTCCAAACCGCCGAGTTTTGGAGAGTCATTGGAACATGCCGATTTGGAAATCGGCGTTCCGGCTTCGCGGCGGATGTAGGGCGGCAAGGGGATTTCGCCGAGACGGTCGAGTTCAGCGTAAATGTTTTCCGTGCCGGAGAATTGCAGGCGGCGATGGCCCTCGGCGTTGGTGTCGGTGACAGTGGCGGTAATGTTGTAGCAGCCGACGTGAGGAGGCTCTGACTGAATTTTAGAATGAGCCTCGTGACCTCGGCTGCTACGAGAAATGATTTTGATTTGCGTGCCGATGCGGGCGCGCTTGCCGGGCTTCATCAGCGTCCACCAGTCGTTGCGCGAATTTTCTTCGAGCAGGAAAATCTCAAACGCGCCGCCGGTCTGGGCGTTCGCGCCGCGCAGCCGGGCGGGGATGACACGGGAGTTGTTCAGCACGAGCACATCGCCGGCGCGAAAGTGGTCGAGGATGTCGCGGAAATTTTTGTGGGCGACGCGCCCGGTGGCGCGGTCGAGGACGAGCAGGCGGGATTGGTCGCGTTGCGGCGCGGGAACTTGGGCGATCAGTTCCGGCGGCAGGACGTAATCAAAATCGGCGGTGAGCATTGGCGAGCAGAGTAGCTGGCGGCGACGGATTTAGCCGGTGCTTTTTTCGCGAGTGGTGCGCTGTCTGGCCTTTTCCTTCATTTTTTGCACCACCTCGACTGCGCTCAGCTTGGCAGTCTGTGCATCGGGATAAGTTTTTGTTCCTTCGGTTTCATTTATCCACAGCCGGAATAAGCCAGACGGAAGTTTGCTCACCGTCACTTTATACCCATTCATGATGATTGTGCCTTCTGGCACGATTAGCAGGCCGATCAGTTTTTTAAGATAGTGAAACCCAGTGGCACCGGCGGCTCCAATGGCAAATTGTTCAGCGGCTTCCTTGTGGTCTTTCTTTTTGACCGCCTTAATGCCTCCCAGAACTCCACCCGCTGCCAGCAGGCCGCAAATTAATAATAGAACAGCCAGAACACACTTTGTTGGAACTATTAGAATCGTATGAACGACGTTTGGATTTGCAGCATGCGTTTTCCCGAAGGAGTAAGCCAAAATCGGAATGCTTACTGCTTTCAGCGTCCAACTGACAGAGCGATCAAACCCATAATCGGGGAACCCGAATATACAAAGCACCGGGAAGATGAAGGAAAGGACAAGGTCAAGCTTCCCATTATAAACGATGGCTTTTTGCTTAAGCCCTAAAATCGTCCCCGGAATTGCCAGCAAGAATGCTGCAATCAATACAATGACGAATAATCCATTTAGATTGTCACCGGTCATAAGCTATTTTGTCACGGTTCCAGCGGGGTGTTTTACTACGCTGGCTCGTGATTGCCTTTGTGTGCGCCGCTCGGATGGCGCGAGCAGGTTGAAGCTGTCAGGCTGGGGATGTTAGAGTCTTTGTATCCGCAATATTTACAGTAGTAGTTCATGGTTTTATGTTGTTTGGTGTCAAAAGTTTTTCACGGTTGTGCTGTCTGGCTGTGAATTTCGCCGTCCACCCGCCAGTGCTTGAGTGCAAAATCAACGATCAGTTTTTTTCTCTCAGAAATCTCCGCCTCGCCCCAACCGTGCTCCCTAATGGTCTTTACGACTGCCTGCTGTGACAGATACGGCGTCGTATATTCGAGAGAATTAGCTTTCTCGATTGGGAGTTTGTTATTCAGGCTGGAGTTCCTGCCTCGCGTCATGAGCACCAGGTTGCCGAGGTTGTGAAGATAATCTTTTATAAACGCCTCCGGGTGGACCAATGTCACCGGGTTTTTAGGCATAATATGTTCAATCGAGCCGTCTTTGTTCTGCCCCTCCGTCTCGTTGAGATATTCCTGTAGCGAGAGATGATGCACGCCGTGCTCGCCGGCCCGCAGATCGTTCTCATACTTCCATAATATGTAACGGGTTCGAGGTTCGTAATGGTAGGAGCCTTCGAGAAAGCGCCGGAATTCGCCGTTGAAATCCCACCAGTCTTGGAATCCATGCTGAGACACGCGTTTTAGTTCTTCCTCAAGTGCCTCCAGATTAGCCGCTCTATAGCCATTGGCGATATTCGGCAGCCGGTTGGTGGACTTGCGTTTCATAAACTGAAGTTTGAAAAGGGTAATCTCCATCATCCGCAGCGCCTCCGCTAATCGCGGCAACTCATGCGCGTGGAAATGCATCAGCTTCAGCAATAGCGGCCAAGATGCAGGTGCGTTTAGGTGCAGCACATCACCGATCAGTCGCTCATGTTCAGTGCTCCCGTCCTTCAGGTCTTCCACTTTTGTCACGGATTGGAAGGATTGGACCAGATTGGCACAGAAGTCACGAATCCACTCAACCCGCTCCAGACCGGCATTTTTCAATTTCAGTTCTTTTTTTAGCACGTTCACTGGGTTCGCATCTCCCCATGGCAAGAAGGCGACCAGATGATGTGCGAGCACCTGATCTTCATTGAGCGACTCAATTTCTTCAGTTAAACGGTAGATGTCCGAAAAGTTACGTTCCACGTCTTTGATGGACTGACTCTGGATGCTTAATGGGCTGTGGACATAGACGACATGCATCAAATATGCCTTTAGCTTTTCCAAGTTCGTCAGGTCTTTGCCGCGATCATTCTGGAACGCAAAAATTTGCGTCGCCTGTTCCTTGCTGCGAACTTCGAAAGTCGTCACCACCGCGCTCTCCACCAGTTCCATCCAGCGGATTAGCTCGTCGGTTGATTTTTCTTCTCGCATTTGCTTCGCCATATATTCCATGGCCGCCTTGAGTCGCACGCCAGAATGCGTCTTTGGTAGTGCGGGGGGAGCTTTCGACAAAAGCAAGGGCCGCATCACATCGCCATCATCATAATCCACCGTCCTTAACTTCGGACGCGTGTTCTCGTCCATCACATAGGTTCGCCGAAGTGAATCGGGTTTTACCTCACTGCCGTCGGCTGTCTTCAAAAGTTCACCAGCCTGCTTACGGGCAGCAAGTTCGAGGGATAGACAGTGAAAAAAGATTACCACCGTCGTCAGTCGCTGCTGGCCATCAATGACGAAGAACTCATTTCCCTCCGCCTTTTCCCGCTCAAATAGGAAATGCCCAAGGAAATAGCTCTTACGCTCACTGCCCGCCTTTGGATGTTCCTTCAGGTCGTCGAGGAATTGGCATACCTGCTTTCGATCCTTCGCCGTCTCCCAAGCATAAGCGCGCTGGTATGGCGGAATGCGGAACGCCAAATCCGCCGGGCTAAAAACTTCTTGAATGGTCGTTTCTTGTTTCATGTGCGTCAGCATTGTTACTGTTCCGGTCTGTTCGGGACAATAATTATTAGCAAAATCGCTGTAGCTCTATGCCTGGCATTTGCAACAACTCGTGCGGCGTGGTTGCGCTCGCATGTTTCATCATCGCCAGCCACATGCGTCCGGCGGCTTTGGTGGCGTGTCATGGTTGTTTGATTGAATTTCGCTTCAGCAGCAATCGGGCTTTTTGTTGCCGGGTTAATTGCGTGGTTTCGTTGTGGCTGTCTCGGTTTGTGAACCAAACCCATTTGGGAAATCCCGGTTGATCCGCGTTGGCGGGAACAAACCGGCTCCCGTCAATGCGGTGCAGATTGTAAACCCAGAAGTTATGGTCGCGGCCATCGCGGGTTTTCTCGCCACCATTACCGATGAGGTCGTTGGAAATGAAATAGACCGGGCCGTGGTTTTGAAACCGGACCAAGTCTTCCTTCCCAAATGAATACTGGCTGAATGAGGTTGCCCGGTAGCCCTCTTTGGCAGAGATAAGAAACGTCACTTCGCTTAACACCGCAGCCAGACCGCAGCCGCCCGACCAGATATTGACGATGAAATCCCGTTGCTGATCCCCGTTCAAATCGCAGCAAAACACTTCTATTTCGTAACTGGTCATGCGGTTCGTGAATGTCACGGGCATCAAGCTGCTGTTTTGGGCGTCGCGGAGGTTGATTTTCCAGCCGTTGGTGGTGCCGTGCAATGCCAGGGTGATTGGCTGCGGGCCTTGGCTGCTGGCTGGAAGGCGATATTCCCGGACGGCTCCGGCATGGTCAGCCGCTGGTGATTTGACTTCACGCACCAGTTCACACTTATCCAGCGTGACGGCTGTGGGTTCGTGTTCCGGCGGAAACGGCCCGTAACTGGCGGGATACGCCAGCACCCTGATCGCCAATCCTGAAATCAGTAATGCCATCGTCGTGGCCGTGGTGAGTCTGTTGCGAATGGTTTTCATTTTTTATCGCTGTCAATAAGCCACCGCAATTGGTCGAATGCATTCGTGCGCGTCAGCATGGCGTTAAACGAATAATTCAACGTACCCCCGATGGCTGAATGGCTGACGCACAACAGCGCATCGTCATAACTGTCATGGTTGAAATCACCATAAGCCAGCACAGTGAGCGTAATCATAAAGCCATCCGCAGATAATTGGATGCTGTTGGATGTTTGCCGGATAATCTTGGTGTCCGGGTAAAATTCCAGCCAGGATTTGCCGGCTTTGGTGGCTTGGACGGCAGCTTCGATTTCTTCATTGCTGATTTGCGGCCCTAAATCAAGGGGCAGCCATTGCAGCAGTTTCCGATTCATTGGCAGTGGACGGACATAGCTTTCTTTGGCTGGGACAGCGTGTTCCCAGAATGGAATGATGCCTCGCTCACGACTAAACCAACCGGTATAGCCTACATCCAAATTACAGGCAGGATAATAGCCTTCGGAAGACAACCGCTCATGTTCCCGCCAAGTGGCCACGATTACTAGATTGCTGATACCTTCCTTGGTCATGTGGACACCAACCTCTGACTCAGCAAGCAACTGCTTGATCGGTTCGTCCTTGAGTTGTTCCAGAGTGAGGTTAGTTGGCCAATCCACTGCCGCAGTATGGCAGACAGGAAACTCCCCCTTCGAATTCTTCGAGGGAAGCGCAGGGCAACCGGCCAGCATCAAAGAGGCCGCCAGCGCGACCGCACACATGCTGCCCATCTTCAATATTTGGATGTTCATATAAATTCTTTCGTCGCTGGTTAATTTATTGGCGAAAACGCTTCGGTTCGATGCCTGCCTTTTGCAATAACTCGCGCGGTGTGGTTGCGTTGGCGTGTTTCATCATCGCCAGCAGCACGCGCCCAGCGGCTTCGGCATCGGATTGGGCGTGGTGATGGTTGAACTCGTGGCCGATGTGGGCGGCCAGAGTGTCGAGACTGTGGCTGGACAAGTCCGGCCAGACGCGTTCCGCCAAGCGACGCGTGCAAAGGTAATCAAACTCCCGGCAAGTCAGGGTGAAATAGTCCAGAGTAGTATGCAAAGCCCCGATATCGAATGGCGCATTGTGCGCGATCACCAGGTTGGCGCGGGTCAAGCGGGCCAGCAACTCCGGCGCTATGGCTGGAAATTGGGGGGCATGCTCAACATCAATCCAAGACAACCCGTGACAGTTTTCCGTAAACGCCGGCAAAAACCAACCGTGCTCGCTTGGGGGGCGAACCAACCAATGGAGTGATTCCATTAGGATGCCGTTCTCAAAGGTAGCAACCCCAACGGCGCAGATGCTCGCGCGGGAGAAATTAGCCGTTTCAAAATCAAGGCTGGTGAAGGTCATATTGAGGCGTGGATTTGCGTCTTACGGTTGGTGCGTCATGCAATCCTGATCGCTTTTCTCGGCTCAAAGCCCCTCAGCAGTTCGTTAGGATAGCCACGCTGATTGCTGTAAATTCGGGTCGCCCCGATTTTATAGTCCACGTTGTAATGCGTGTGGCCGTGTATCCAAAGGGGGATTCGACTTGGTTTGATCAGCGAATCCAAATCCGAAGCGAATGCGGCGCTCAACATATCACGGGTCGCCTGCGGCGGAATTGAGCGAGGGCTTGGCGCGTGATGCGTCACGACAATTGTCCGCGTTGGATCATGCCGGGACAGTTGCCGCGCCAACCAATGGACAGACGCGGCGTGGATTCGCGCCGAGTCTTGGGCGCAAAACAGCCCGTTGCCTTTCTGGTTTTGGATCAACCGGAAATCAGCCATGTCCTGATCCGCCACCGACATGGCCGTGCGGGCGTCGGGCCGCAGGCGGAAATCCGTCCAGAGCGAACATCCCAGGAAAACAATGCCCTCAACGGTAAAGGTATTGTTTTCCAGCACATGAACATTGCTGCCCTTGGCTTCGCGCTAGAGCGCCGGAATCAAATCCGGGATGGTATGGTTATAGAACTCGTGGTTTCCCGGCACATAAATCACCGGACAATCGCGGAAACATTGTCTGGCCCACTTCACGCCTTGAGTTCCCGTATGAATATCTCCCGCGAGCACGACGACATCCGCGTTTTGGAGCATCGGCTCAAACCCGCTGAATTCGAGGTGCAGATCGCTGAAGACTTGTAAGCGCATAGTTAGATTTTCAGCATGCCGGCGGCACCGCGGCTCATGTGGGCAGAATTGGCGGTTTCAAAATGAATGGTGGTAATCATCGGCCTGGTTTGCGGGAATGATTCCGCCGATTTTTGTGTGTTGCACGAATGGATGGTTCGGGAAACCTCAAAAGGTTTTCCAATTCGAAAATCTTCGAACGAATTCTTTCATCAGCAATTAAGAGATCGGCCTTCGTGCCCACATAAAATCGCAATCGGCCCAACTTCATTTTGATCTGATGAATTTCAAAATCTGGACACTGGGTTTCCAGCCAACCGAAAAATTCATCCAGCACATCCGTCCAGACGTGCGGAATGTCGCCCAGACTAAATCCATACCAGCCTTTGCCGACACGGTAAGCCCACTTCGAGAACATCAACAGATCCGAGCTATAAGGATCAGAGGGTGTCCCCGATTTATCCATTCTGCTTTTCAATTGTCGTCTGGCCAGAGTCAGTCGTTTCAGGTGCTTCGCCTTTAATTCACCAACGATTTGTGTTTTTGGGGATTTCATACATATCACTCGCCTCACTTCCGGCCAGGACTTGCTCGCTTTGAGGGGGCTTCATTGATGCTTTTAAGTGGAGGCGGCAAAGCCGATGCGCGGCCGGTCGATTTCGTTTGTGGGATGGCCGGCAAACACTTCAGCGAGGGAATAGTCACGCGTGTGCGGAAGTTTCCGCCCAAGACTTTCGGCCAACCGGGCGGCATCATTGTAATTAAGCCGCCCAAATACACGGTGGCTGATTAGACGCCCGGGGCGCAGCAGGGCGGGATCAATGTCCGCAGCGGAGCAGTTGATGGTGCAGATGATTTGGAGGCGGAGGAAGTCGGCAAGCATGCCATCCGCGAGGTTTAGCAGGTCACTGACCTGTTCGCGATTGTCGGAGCCGCGAGTCATGAGCGCGGCATCGGAATCCTCCAAGATGACGACAAAATTCTTGTCCGCATAAGCCCGCCGCTGATCCGCCCAGAAGCCGATAAATTCCGGCCGGGATAGGATGTTCATCACCAAGGTGGGGATGAAATAGAAGCGATGCGTTTCCTTCAGTTCTCCCATGAGATGCCGAAGATAATAGGTTTTACCCGTGCCGGGCTTGCCTTCAAAAATCGAAAGGCCATTGGCCCGGTCGCGAAGCTGCACGATATAGTTCTGATGCCATTCTGTGCTGCCCGAGCCGTAGTGGAGGTCGAACGCTTCCGGCTTGAGGATGGTTTCGACGGATAAAGTGACTGCCTTCGTTTCGATAGACCTTCCGTCGAGCTGGATCAAATGGAATGTCCCACCAGTCGGAACAAGCGGCTTGGGCTTGTGATATTTCCCGCTGAAATCGGTCACCAGCCGCTCTGCTTCCGCGGCGGTGGAGGCAAACCCGGCGATCCGATTCGCGTCCGCGTAAATGAACGCCTGTGGTCCGAGTTGAAATGTCAGATCATCCCATTGGTCTTGGTCATTCTTGTTGTGTGTAGACGGAAGGATGCGTATGGAGCGGAACAATGAGTTGGCATTCTCCGAGACCATGCGGTCGAGATCCCACGAGCCGTGCAATCGGCATGAATGCAACCACCCCCCGCCAAAAGCAGCCAATATAGGGACATGCGGCGTGGAGCGCCCTTCGACGAATGCGCTCGCTTCGCCGAGATTACAGACAACTCGGGCAGGAGCATTCGGTTGGCCATTTGCGCGACCAATAGTAGCGGTCATTTGTCGGGTTTTAGCTTTCATGGTGTGTCCTTTCGAACTGGGCCAATGTGCCCAAGACAATGCGGATGGAGGCTTTGGTCTGGGGAGTGAGATTGCGGTCAACCAAATCATCGGTCTGTAGTTTCCAAACGAGGTCGTATTTGAGTTCGCTGAAACGAATTTCGACCTGGCATTTTTCATCGTATTGGAGCGTGGCGGCGAGTTGTTGCAACTCATCCTGCAAAGCGCTCAACTCGGCTCGCTTCTGTGCTTCGTAAGCTTTCAGTTCGTTTTGCGCCTGCTCCATCTCCGCCAATTTTTCCATGAGCGCCGGGGTTATCCCGGCATGGGCACGTTCCTTTTCATTCCAGCCTTTGAGTCGTTCGCGTGTTTCGTAAACCGCCTCGTTCAACCGGCTGGCTAGGGCTTTCAGTTGGTTTCCGTATTGGCTTCTGATTTCGTCTTCCAAGCGGGAAGCCTGCCGGACTTTCTTTTTCAACCCATCGTCGGATTCGGGAGACGAGCGATTTTTCAAACTGGTTTCCAACTGGCTGACTTGTTCGAGAAGATCAAGTGCCCGGTTCTTGGCGCGGCCGGGGATGATCAGTGCCGGACATTCGTCCAGAATCTGGGTGGGAGAACTGTCAATCGAGGTTTGCTCGCCGGGCATGGAGAGAACCAGATACGCCTTCAGTTCCGGATATTTTTTCCGAATCAGAGCGAACCGTTTTTTTGCTGCGGCAACAGCAAACTGTAGTTGAACCAAGTTCAGCATGGATGAGAGCATCCATCCGACTTGATTATGGTTCAAAGGAACTGAATGTCCCCAATCGCTGTCCCGATTTGAAGAAGCCTATTTCCGTTTTGTGATTTTGAATTCCGCTCGCAGTCGGCTGATGCGCTTGGGGCTGGTGCGCGCATCCCAACCCAGACCGGCGCAGAGATGCTCGTGTTTCTTCTCGCCTTTCAAGCCCAACCGTTTTGCTTCCTGATCAAGCTGCCGGAGTTTCCCGGCGGCCCGCATCCGTTCGGCCACGCCTTCAGCGAGCGCAGAACCTTGACGTCCGGGGACGCGCGACCGGTGGAGTTTGGCAATGGCGTCCCAGCGGATGTCGCGCTTGGGGTCGAATGACCAATACGCCGGAATGTGAATCATTGTGCCGAAGGGCGTGAGGTTGACTGTGAGTTTGAGTAGGAGCGGCGCGTCGTTCTGCACGCCGTAAAGATTCCAGCGCAGACAAAACGCGTCGAACACGGCTTGGAACACATCCGTCTCCCGACGCAGGTTGACGGAAAATGTGGGACGCAGATTGCGCTCCACGTTCATCGAGCGACGGATCAATCCTTTGTGGTCGCAGTAGGTTTTGATGTCGAATTCCGCTTTGATGCGCTCCCATTGCCGACGCAGTTCCGGGTTCGTCTGGTTCGCGATTTCGTTCTGGGAATATTTTGCCTGCGTCTTGATAAGGTTTTCGTATTCGCCGATGTGAACATGGTGTTCGTGCTCGGCCACTGCGGCGCAAACGGTTTCGTCCGGAGGTTCGGGCAGCATTTCGATGAGCAATCGGTGGTGGTTGCTCAAGCGTTTATTTTGACGCAAGAAAGTCAGGCAATCTTCCAGCACATCCTGGATGTTAAACGGCCACAGCGTGGGCGGGACAAACATCCAGCGATAAAGCGACTCCAGTTGTCGCGTCGCCGCAGTTGCAAGATGCGGGACGATTGCGTGGTAATGCTGAATTGCTCCTGCCGCCCATTCCGCCCGGTCAAAAGCGCGGGCTTCAAGTTTTTTCAGGTCGAGTTCGAGAGCTGTTGTCATGGCGCTTCTGCTCGGCGAGCGTATCTCCGCAAGAACGCAAATCCAAGTATTGTGAATAACTCGTCGGTAATAGTGGAAAAAGGTGTTGACATAAAGTGGGGCGGAGTGTTTAACAGTGGGGTGTTAAGGGGCAAAGGTGAGTCGGCGTCCCTCGATGTGAATAAAGTGTCAATGCAACCTAGCGAAACAATCTATTACAACTCGCTTTTCCGCCATGGTGTGGATGAGAAGCGGCGGTTGCAGATTCCGGCCATGTGGCTGCCGACGGAGGGGGGCGTGGAGTTCACATTGATTCTCTGGCCGAAGGCGAAGGAAGGTCCGTGTTTGAGAGTTTTGCCGCCGGTGCAGATGTCCAAGCTGATGGCGTCCATTGACGAGATGCCAAACAGCGACCCGAACAAAGGGGTGCTGAAAAGATTTATCGGCAGCGAGTCGGTGCAGGTGATGGCGGACAAGGCGGGGCGGGTTTGCTTGCCCGAAGAAATGGCCAAGGCGGCGGGCATCAAGAACGAGGCGGTGCTGGTGGGGTGCCTCGACAAATTTGAGATCTGGAATCCGAACGCCTATCCGAAGGTGAAGGCGGCTGACTCGGTGATGGCGACCGAGGCGTTCAAACTGATGGAGTGATTATGAGCCTGATGCGATTACTCACGGTGGGTCGTTCGTTGAACGAATTGAAAGGCGCGGGGCGGTATCACATCCCGCGCGGCGTCGGGTTGCCGCAGTTTAATTTCGGCAAGCCGGCCATGAAAATTTCGAGCGCGCCAGCGGTGCGGGCCGTGTTGGGCGAAGTCCAAGCCACTCCCGCGACCGTCGAGAAAAAAACGACTGTCGCGGTTGCGGGCGAGGTCAGGAAACCGGCAGCCAGCGGCTGGCTCAAGCGCTCGAATCCGTTTGCGGCGACGCAGCCAGCGGCAGCCAAGCCGCCGATGCAGGCCGAGCTCACGTTGGACAAGGTCAAGGTGGTGCGGAACGACTTGAGCGAGGCGGATTTTGAAGTCGTGCCGAAAAAAGAATTGCCTCGGCAGTCAGAGTTGAAGCCGTATCGCAAAGCGAACCGTCCGGCGTCCGTGCCGGATGACGATGTGCTGGGGGCGAAGGCGTGGAACTGGCTGGGTTCGCGGCTGTTTGGCGCGGCGGCAAAACAATGAACGAGATTTATGCGCAGTGATTTCATTCGCTCACAAACCAGTCTTGATGGCCGAGGTGTTGACCGCGCTGCAGCCGAAGCCCGGCGGTTGCTACGCCGATGGCACGCTCGGTGGGGCTGGGCATGCGGCGGCAATATTGGCGGCGAGCAGTCCGACAGGATGGCTGTCTGGCTGCGATCGAGACGGCATCGCGATTGAGGCGGCGACGGCGCGGCTGGCGGAGTTCGCGGGGCGGTTTGAATTGCGGCGCGGTAATTTTTGCGAGCTGGCGGAGTGGTTGCCGGAGAAAAGTTGCGACGGGGTGCTGCTGGACTTGGGTGTGAGTTCGCCGCAACTGGACGAGGCGGAACGCGGGTTCAGTTTTCAGCAGGACGGCCCGCTGGATATGCGCATGGATGCGCGGCAGCCGCTGACGGCGGCGGACATCGTGAACACGACCGGCGCGGAAGAGCTGGCTGATATTTTTTGGAAATACGGAGACGAGGAACAGTCGCGGCGGTTCGCGAAGGCGATCGCGCTCGACCGGCAGACGCAGCGGTTCACGACGACGAAGCAGTTGGCGGATTTGATCGAGCGGTTGGCGCCACGGCGCGGCAGCCGGACGCATCCGGCAACAAAAGTTTTTCAGGCTCTGCGGATCGCGGTGAATGACGAGCTTGGCTCTTTGAGACGCGGGTTGGATGGGGCGGTGAAGATTTTGAGGCCCGGAGGAAGGCTTGCAGTGATCACGTTTCACTCGCTGGAAGACCGGGTGGTAAAAGATTTTGGGCGCGCGCGCACGCGGGACTATGCATTACCTGGAGGGGTGGATGTGCCAGAACTGCGTGTGCCGCGCGACCCGGATTTGCGGTGGGTGCAGCGCAAGGCGATCAAGCCTACCGAGGCGGAACTGGCGGAAAACCCGCGCAGCCGCAGCGCACAGTTGCGGGTGTTGGAAAAAATTTGATATGGCGAAGAACAGAAAAAACCAGTCGGCGGCGGTCCGGTTCGGCCCGGCGTTGAAGGCGTTCCTGCTCTGCCTCTTCATCGGCGGGTCGGGCGTGGGCTACGTCTGGCAGAAAAATCAGATCTACGAACTGGGCAGGCAGATCAAGACCCGCGAGAACCACCTGAAGGAATTGCAGGTGCAGAACGAAAAATCGCGGCGGCAGATCGCGATGCTCCATTCGCCGCAATACATCGAGATGCGGATCAAGGAACTGAACCTCGGGCTGGTGCAACCCCAGCCGAATCAAATTTGGCGGATGGTCGAGCCGTCGGCAGAAGCGTTGGGTGTAGCGAGCGTGCCGCGCGGGCAGCAGATCGCCGCCCGGCAAAACAGAAACCCCGCCATACCATGAGTTGAAATGATTTTACCGCCGCCCGTGGTGCCGTCGGAGAGGGACCGATCGCTGCGGGCGGCTGGTAGCTTTTGACGGTGGGTGGATAAAACAATTTCGCCGCCGCCCGTGACGCATCGGTTGAGGGGCCGATGTTCGCGGGCGGCTGGTGACTTTCAGGACATGGCAAAGCAATTGCAATTCAAGCGGCTGATCTGGTTGACCGCGCTTCTGGGTCTGGCATTCGTCGGTTTGGGCGTCAAACTTCTGTCGCTCCAGGTGCTCCGCCACGACGAACTCTCCGGCCTCGCGCAGCGCAACACCCAGCGCACCTTCCGCCTCGAACCCCGCCGTGGCGACATCCTCGACGCCAAGGGAAATCTCCTCGCCACCAGCGTCTTCGTGAAGACCGTCTGCGCCGACTGGAACTTCATCGGCAACCGCCTCCCCGAAGTCGCCCACGCCGTCGCGCCCGTGCTGCAACTGGATGAAACCGGCCTCGTGAAATTCCTGGAGAGCCGCCGTCTTCGGAAAAATTCCCGTGGCGAGACCATCACCAACGCCCACGTCGTCCTCAAAAACAAAGTCTCCGCCGAAACTTGGGAGCGCCTCCAACAGGCCATGACCAACATCACCTTCGGCCTCGATGAACGGAAATTGCCCAAGCCCGAGCAGGCGTTCTACCGCAACCTCCGCTCCAAGGCCATCGCCGCCGACCCGCACAGCGACCAGATCCGCGTCTATCCCAACCAGTCCCTCGCCGCGCACGTCCTCGGCTACGTCGGCGTGATGGACCGCATCGTCAACAGCAATCGCGTGAGCGAGATCGCCGGCGCAGAAGGCATCGAGAAGGTCTTCAACTCCAAACTCACCGGCGCCGCCGGCTGGCGCGTGACCGAAACCGACCGCCGCAACCGCGAGCTGCTCACCCTCCGCGAGCAGGAAGTCGAGGCGCGCGATGGCCTCGATGTCGTCCTTACCCTCGATGCCGTCATCCAGCACATCGCCGAGACCGCGCTCGCCGAGGCGGTGAAAAAATATTCCCCCATCAGCGCCTCCGCCATCGTCGTCCGCCCGCGCACCGGCGAAATTCTCGCCATGGTCACCCTCCCGAACTTCGACCCCAACAACCCCGGCGCCGCCTCCGCCGACGCCCGCCGCAACCGCGTCATCAGCGACGTCGCCGAGCCAGGCTCGACCTTCAAGATCGTCGTCGTCTCCGGCGCGTTGAATTCCGGGCTGGTGCGGTTGAGCGACACGTTTGACTGCGAGCGCGGGCATTTCGCCTACGCCGGGCGCGTGCTGCACGACCACGAATCCTACGGGATTCTCTCCGTGGAGAACATCATCACCAAGTCCTCCAACATCGGCGCGGCCAAGATCGGCATCCTCATGCAAGAGTCGCGCCTCTACCAATACATGCGCGATTACGGCTTCGGCACCGCCACCGGCATTTCCCTCAGCGGCGAAGTTCGCGGCCTCGTTTATCCCGTCAAGAACTGGACGAAAGTTTCCCTCGCACAAATCCCCATGGGCCACGGCATCGCCGTCACACCGTTGCAAATGGTCATGGCCATGAGCGCCATCGCCAACGGCGGCGTCCTCATGCACCCGATGCTCGTGGACCGGCTCGAAGACGAGAACCACAACCCCGTCGTCCAATATCCGCCGCAGCGCGTGCGGCAAGTCATCAGCGAATCCGCCGCGCATGAAATGGTCGAAGCGCTCAAGACCGTCGTCACCTCCGACGGCACCGCAGCCAAGGCCGCGCTGGAGCACTACACCGTCGCCGGCAAGACCGGCACCGCGCAGAAAGTCCAGAACGGCCAGTATGCCTCCGACAAATTCTTCTCCTCGTTCATCGGATTTTTCCCGGCGGACAACCCGGAACTCTGCATCTCCGTCGTCATGGACGAGCCGAAAGGCGGACACTACGGCGGTCAAGTCGCCGCGCCAACCTTCAAGCAGATCGCCGAACGCACCGCGAACTATCTCAACATCCGGCCCGACCGTGAGGATGAAGCCAAGCCCCGTCCGCTGGCGGCCATCGCCAAAAAATGAAGCCAAAATTTCAACTTGAAATGGGGATGGCAGCCGCCCCGGCTGCCGTTCAGCGCGCCCTCGCGCCGAACTCGGAGGCGTCTGACATTTCCGAGCTGCTGGATTTTTCCCCGCGCACCGGCGAACCGCGAGGGCGCGGTTCGCTGCGCCCGAGGCGGGCACGCTCCCCAATCTTCAACTTCGCATCCAAGTGCAAGCAACCATGAACCAATCCCGCCCCCAACTTTTCGGAATGCTCGCCGGCCTTTTCCTCGCCGCCGGGCTTGTGTTCTCCGCCATGCTCGCGACGACGACGTGGCTCAAGGTCAAGAACTCGCAGTTCATCACCGTGAAAGGCTCCGCGCGCAAGAACGTCCGCTCCGACCTCATCATCTGGCGCGGCTCGTTCGGCGTGGAGGCGGACACGCTGCTCGCCGCGCAGAAAAATTTGAAGGCCGACCGCGAGCGCGTGGAGAATTTTCTCCGCGCAAAAAGTTTCACCAACGCCGTGTTCACGCCCATCGGCATCGAGGAAGTGAAGGCCACGCTGAAAAACTCCGATGGCCTCACACAGACCCGCACCTCTGGCTACCGGCTCGCGCAAACGGTGCGCATCGAGTCCGGCGACGTCGAGCGCGTCGCGCAGTTGGACGGCGAATCCACCGCGCTGGTGGAGCAGGGCGTGGTGTTCGCCGCGCAACCGCCGGAGTTCATCTACACCAAGGCTGGCGAGGCGAAAATCGAGATGCTCGCCGAGGCCACCAAGGACGCCCGGGCGCGCGTGGAGCAGATCGCCGCGCAGGGCGGGCGCGTCATCTCGCGCCTGCACAATGCGGACATGGGCGTCATCCAGATCGCGCCGATGCACAGCGTGCAGACCAGTTGGGAGGGCTTGAACGACACCACCTCGCTGGACAAGACCATCACCGCCGTCATCACCGCGACGTTCTCGCTCAAGTAAATTTGTGGAAGCGCGCTCTTTGAAATTTGTCGCCGCCGCCTGTGCCGGAGAAATCCTGCGTGGCTCGGCTGATGCCGATGTTGCACGCGTCTGCATTGACTCGCGCCACGTCCAGGCCGGCGATTTATTTTTTGCAGTCAAAGGCGACCGGTTCGACGGGCACGACTTCCTCAAAGAAGTCGCGGCCAAGGGCGCGGCGGCGGTCGTTGTGGCGAAAGCTCGGAGTTCCGCCTTTAGGCGGCTCAACGAACCGCCTGAAGGCGGAACTCCGAACGAGTGCGCGGTCATCGCCGTGGACGACGTGCGCGAGGCTCTGGGGAAACTGGCGGCGGCGCACCGTGCGGAACTGGAGCTGCCGGTCATCGCGGTCTGCGGCTCGAATGGCAAGACGACGACGAAGGAATTGCTCGCCGCCGTGTTGCGGCAGAAGTTCGCGACACTGTGGAGCGAGGCGAGTTTCAACAACGACATCGGCGTGCCGCTGACGTTGCTGAAGTTGACGCGCGAACACCGCGCCGCCGTGGTGGAGGTCGGCACGAATCATCCCGGCGAACTCGCGCCGCTGGTGAAAATGGTCGCGCCGCAGTTCGGCGTCATCACGAACATCGGGCGCGAGCATTTGGAATTTTTTGGCGACATCGCGGGTGTGGCGCAGGAGGAGGGCGCGCTGGCGGAGTTGCTGCCGTCGTCCGGGAAATTGTTTTTGAACGGCGATGATGCGTGGACGGAAAAGATTTTGCGCCGCACCAAGGCGCAAGTGGTGCGCGTGGGTTTGGGGCGCGGCAGCCATTGGAATGCGGGCGCGGTGAAGTTCGACAAGCACGGGACGACGTTCAATGTGCTTGCGCCGGCGTTGGCGTTCGTGGGGCAGTATCAGATTCATTTGCTGGGCCGGCATCAGGTGGTGAACGCGCTCTTCGCCATCGCGGTCGGCGCGGAGCTGGGCTTGAGCCGTGAGGAAATCCAGCGCGGCTTGAGCGCGTGTCCGCCGGCGAAGATGCGGTTGCAGCTTTCAGAAGCGAACGGCGTGACGGTGCTGGATGACAGCTACAATGCGAATGCGGATTCGATGGCGGCGGCGCTGGAAGTTTTGAAGGAGCTGCCGTGCGAGGGTCGGCGGCTTGCGGTGCTGGGCGATATGGCCGAGTTGGGCGCGCAGTCGGAGGCGGCGCATGCGGAAACGGGGCGGCTCGCGGCGGAGTCCGGTGTGGGGCAGTTGTTCGCCGTCGGCAAGATGGCGGGCGTGATGGCGGCGGCGGCGAGGGCGGCGGGGTTGATGCGCGTGTTTGAATTTGCGGACGTGGATGCGGCGAACCCGGTGGTGAAAAAATTTGTGAAGGCGGGCGATGTGGTGCTGCTCAAGGCGTCGCGGGCGACGGGGCTGGAGCGTGTGGCGGAAGTTTTGAAGGCGGAAACCGGCGGGAAGTGAAGCGATGCTTTATTATTTGAGCCAATATCTGTTGGAAGTCACGAAGGACACGGAGTGGGCGGCGGCGATGTCGCCGTTGCGCGTGTTCCGCTACATCACGGTGCGCAGCGCGGGCGCGGCGGTGACGGCGCTGGTGTTGAGCTGGATGTTCGCTCCGAGGATGATCGTGTGGCTGAAGCAGGTGAAGTTCGGCCAGGAATACGCGGACAAGGCGGAGGAGGCGGGCGGCTTGGTGGCGCGCGTGCACGACAAAAAAGGAACGCCGACGATGGGCGGGCTGCTGATTGTTTTCACGCTGACGTTGACGACGTTGCTGTGGGCGGATTGGAATCCGCTGGTGGCGTTGACGCTGCTGACGTTGCTGACGTTGGGCGGGTTGGGCTTCCACGACGATTACACGAAGATCACGCAGGGCAACGCGCGAGGGACGCGGTCGCTGGTGAAGCTGGTGGTGCAGACGACGCTGGCGGTGGGCATCGGGGTTTATCTGTGGCTGGTGCCGGCGACGAGCAAATTGATCACGGACGTCATGGTGCCGTTCTACAAACATCCGGTGGCGACGGGCGTGGTGGGGCTGGGGCTGTTGCTGACGGTGTTCACCATCGTGGGCAGCTCCAACGCGGTGAACCTCACGGACGGGCTGGACGGGCTGGCGATCGGCTGCACGCTGATCGTGTCGTTCGCGCTGCTGGTGCTGACGTATCTGGCGGGCAATTTCAAGACGGCGAGCTATCTGCAGATTCCATTCGTGCCGGGCGCGGATGAGTTGACGGTGTTCTGCGCGGCGCTGATTGGCGCGGGGCTGGGCTTCCTCTGGTATAACTGTCATCCCGCGCAGATGTTCATGGGCGATACGGGATCGCTCGCGCTCGGCGGCGCGCTCGGTGTGATGGCGGTGCTGATCCACCAACCGTTCGTGCTGTTCATCGCCGGTGGCGTGTTTGTGATGGAGGCGGTTTCCGTGATGCTGCAGACGGGCTGGTTCAAATACACCCGCAAACGCTACGGCACAGGCCGCAGGATTTTTCTGATGGCGCCGCTGCACCATCATTTCGAGAAAAAGAACTGGCACGAGACGCAGGTGGTGATCCGGTTTTACATCCTGTGCATCCTGTTCGTCGTGCTCGCGTTGAGCACGCTGAAAATCCGGTAATAACGAGACCATGTCCGCCCGATTTCAAAACAAAACAACGCCAATGGCCGCGCTTGAAAAAAATGTGCAGGCGCAAGGGTTTTTTACTCCTTGCGCCACCGGAAGTTCGTTGTTAAACAAACTGCGGGCAGCGGAGAAAAATGCGGGCAGTGGCGGCGCGACAGTTTCACTTTCACCGGCTGACTTCGGCTTCGACCAGATCCAGGACGAACAACAAACTGGGGGAGTCGTATTTGCAGGAAGACAATTTAATTTGCCCTGGAATTTTTAGAGGAAAATTTCAGAGCCAAGAATGAACCACAATCAAACAACAACCACCTCAAAGAAAGGACGCGACACGCGTTAATCAAATGAACCAGCCCAATCCATTCAACTCCAAACAATCCGCCCAGGATCAATTGAACAAGAGCCGCACCCGCCTCCGCCTCGCCGTCTTCGGCGCGCTCGCCATGTGCCTGTTCGTCCTCGTCCCACTCCTGCTCGTGCAGGGTTGCAAGCGCGAAGAATCCCCCGCCATTCCCGTGGTGGATACCAACGCGCCGCCGATGATTGATGACACCAACCTGCCGCCCATCGGCCTCGATCACACCAACATCGTCCTCCCGCCCATCGGCATCCCGCCGATAGTCAACCCTCCCATCGCGCCCGTCGCGCCCGTCGCGCCTGTCGCCACCGGCAACGAACACGTC
>JANMJO010000334.1:0-4188 GCA_031371425.1 Verrucomicrobiales bacterium
GAGAAAGTATTCATAGACGCGCCCGAGCACGTCCTTGGATTTCGCCGCCGATTCGTTGAAGCCGATGTTGCTGATGATGTCCACGAGTCCGCCGAGCCGGACTTTGTCGAGGCTGGGCCGGGCGTAATCGCGGGGCAGCACTTGTTTGAGCGTGACGTTCTCGCGCTCAATCGCGCCCATCGCATCGTCAATGACCTTGCCAATCTCCGGCGACTTGGCTTTGGCGTTTATGCAATGCCAGCGGGCTTCGGGCGGAAGCCAGAAGACATTCGCGGCCAGATACTCGTCGCGATTCTCGGCGGCATCGGTGCGTTGCGGTTCGTCTTTGATGAACCATTCGCTCTTGGGATCGGAGAAACCGAACAGCAGTTGCTCGCGTTTTTCCTCGAAGGCGTCGGAGATGTATTTCAGGAAGATGAGGCCGAGGCAGACGTGCTTGTATTCCGAAGCGTCCATGTGTCCGCGCATCTTGTCGGCGGCGGCCCAGAGCTGGGCTTCGAAGTTGAGAGCCGAGCCGTTTGATTTTGACTCGGAGGATTTCACTTTCGGCATGGGCGCAACGGTATCGAAGCGCACGCCAGTTGCAAAGCGGCGAGTTTGATCAGCGTCAATCAGCGGTTGAAGGGTTGTGTTCGTACGTTCTATTGCGGCAATTCCTTTCGCGTGGTTGGTGTGTTTCGCGGTTCACCTCATCCGGCTTCGCCCTGTGGACTCGCTTGCAACCTCATCGGCACTCATAGAGAGCTGCTACAATAGAATCCCGCTCCTTGATTTCAACGCCGAGACGCGGAGTGGCAACGGAGCGCGAACCGTCCCGGTTCGCAGCGCGTGTTCGTGAATGAGTCGCCGGAAATTTCAAACGCGTCACCGTTGTCGGACGCGCTGCGGGCGGGGACCGCCCGCGCTCCGGGGATGCGGTGGGGCGGTGTTGCCGCGCCGCCAACGGGTGGCTGACCAGCAGGTCAGCCCTACCTTTGTTGCGCGCATCTTCGCCTTCCGCCTTCATCGGATTATGGCGCGACAGGTTGCATTAAATTCCACGAGCATGGCAGACAACTCATTGAAATTCCGCGTGGCCGCGCGGGTTTTGTGGTTCGCCAGTTGCTTTCACTGGATTGACCTCAAGCCTAGATGGCGTAGGGTGACAATATTCAATGGCAAATCCACTTTCCACCCGCCAAATCATGCGTCTCGTGTCCGTCGTGCTGCTGGCGCTGTTCGGTTTCCTCGCGCAAACCAATCTGTCGGCAGCCGCAGCCTCAACGTGGACCAAAGGGCATAAAAAAGTTCTCGTCATCCCGGTGCGGTTCACGGATGCGGCCGGGCCGACGAATTCGGATGCCAATGGTTTTACGGGTTGGAACGCTTTGACCAATGGCACAGCTCCGGCCGAGATAAACAGTTTTTTTACCAGACAGTCCTACAACCAGACCACGGTGGAGTTCACCATCCTGCCGGAAATCAATCTTGGTGTGCCGACGACGTATTACACGAACAACCTGCCGGGCACTTCAGGTTCAAAGATTACGGCGTGGGGCGCGCCGGGGTCTTTGGCGGACGATGCGCGGGCCAAGGCGCGGGCGATCGGTTCGACGAACGGCCAGGCCGCATTATACGAGAGCGCCAATTACGACTTCGATGTCATCGCCACAGGCGTCTATCCCGGACAGGCCGGCGCGTCATCGGACGGCGGTCACGCGGTTATAGCCTTTAATTATTTCACGGCGTTGCCGCATGAGTTGTGTCATTGCCTAGGGTTGCAGCATGCGAACGGTTATTCCCGCGCCACGTATTACTCGCCGGTCAAATCGGGATCATATTTCTACAATGCCTACGGCGACGTTTATTGTCTCATGGGTTGGAAGGAGAATTCCCGGACGGCCACGCCGCCGCCCGACCGGGACGTGAATACTTTTTTCAAATACGAACTCGGTTGGCTGACGACGAGCAACATCGTCACGCCGACCAATTCCGGCACTTACCGCATCCACGCGTTTGATCAAGGCTCGGTGGATGCGGGGAAGAACTACGCGATGCGGATTGCGCGGGATGCGAGCTACACCTACTGGTTCGACTTTCGTCAGGCCATCACGAATCTGCCCGACGCCAAGTGGTCGCAAGGCGGACTCGAAGTCCACTTCGGTGCGGAATCAGCCCGCAGCTCCAGCGGCGCGACGGTTCTGTGGGACATGACGCCTGACAGTCGCGGCCCAACGAACGCCACGTTTGCGACCATGCATGACGCGCCGCTCCAGATCGGCCGCACCTATTCCGACGCTGACGCGAACCTCCACGTCACGCCGATCAAGAAAGGTGTCACCGCGCCGGAGTCGCTGGATGTGGTGGTCAACTTCGGGCCGTTCCCGACGAATCATGCGCCCACGATTTCCATTTCACCCGCGACCATCAACTTAAGTTCGAATGCCTCGCAGACGTTCACGGCCACAGCTTCCGATTCGGATGGCGACACGCTGGCTTACTATTGGGAGTTTGACGACGCCACGAAATCCGGCGGGACGGACTTCGGCGGACTCAATGCCGATTCGACTTTATCCACGCAAGCCGCCCATGCGTGGACGCAGAAGGGCGATTGGTTGGTGCGCTGCACGGTCACAGACATGAAAGGCGGCAGCCGGACGGCGTCCGCAACCGTCACAGTGACCAACGGCATCGCCGCGCCGCTCACAATCACCGGCATCGTCATGGATGAATCGGGCAATCCGATCGAAGGCGCTATCGTCAATAATTACAGGTCAGGCGTCGCTCATGGCGCGACGAACTTCGCCGGATCGAGCGCCACTGCGGCGGACGGGAAATATTCAATCGTCGTTCCGAAAAATAACACCACTTACAAATTGGCCGCGATGTATCAGGGCTATTCGTTCACCAATCTTTCCCTCGGCGGCACGGTGAACGTGGCCAGCGCGAGTGTTCCCAACGTGAACTTCACGCGCGTGCGTGCCACGCGCAGCGTTTCGGGCGGCGTCTATATCGCCGGACGCGGTTATCACAGCCCCACGAACGGCACGCTCACGGTGAGCGACGGAACGCAGAGCGTGATTGTCTCAAACGGCGGCTGGCAGTTGAATATCGCCGATGGCTCGCTCGTGACGCTGACCGCCACCGCGACCAACCCGGCTTACACCGTGACCTCGGATTTCCCCAAACCTTATCGCGTAGTGGACGATGTCATCACGCTGAGTTTCTTCGTGAACATTCCGGGGGAGATGCCGCTGACCGGGTTCACCTCCAGCGGAACGAACAGCGACGACACTGTGGGCACGGTCGGCATCCCGGTCGTCATGACCCTTCCATCCGGCCTGACGAACTGGCCGCAACTCGAGTCGTTCCCCTACACGATTGACAACAGCAGCACCGCCGAATACGGCGTGGACTACAAGATGCACGGCGGCATCGTCAACTTTTATGGCGGCTTTGTGCCCGCACCGTTCATCATCCCGCTCACCATCATCCCCAACGGCGTGCCCAAGAACAAAACCATCGTGATCAAACTCGCCGCCGGAAATTCCATCGCCAACCTCGGCGCGATTTCGACTTTTACCTACACCATCACAAATTCTTTTCGCATCATCGGGGTGGCGCAAACCAACAACCTGCTTCAGTTGACCTGGCCGAGCACCCCGGTCACGCACTACACGATCGAGTCCACGCCCAGCCTGAATCCTGCCGTCTGGACCAGCCTGCCGCCTTACACCAACCTCTTGGGCACGGCTGGCACGATGACGCAGAGCATTGTCTTCGGGAGTATCACCAACAGATTTTTCCGCGTCCGCGCCGAGTAATCTGGTCTGGTTTGGCCGCCTTGAGCCTTCGCGCCTCCGCGTTTTTTGCGTAAAAATCCGGCTATGAGCGCGAACTCCATTTCCTTGGGTTTCCGCTCCTTGATTTCAACGCCAGGACGCGGAGAGGCAACGGAGCGCGAACCGTCCCGGTTCGCAGCGCGTGTTCGTGAATGGGTCGCCGGAAATTTCAAACGCGTCACCGTTGTCGGACGTGCTGCGGGCGGGGACCGCCCGCGCTCCGGGGATTCCTTTCCGCAAAAAATTTAGTGCAGAAAATTTCCCGCCCGCAGGATGCCGATGACGCCGATGAGTATCCAAAATCCGTTGAGCATGATGTAGGCGGGGTCGCGCTTGATAGCGGAACACCATGTGAGCATGACGGCAT
>JANMJO010000049.1:0-21046 GCA_031371425.1 Verrucomicrobiales bacterium
GTCATCTTCTACGGCAACCTCGCCCCCGAAGGCGCGGTCGGAAAAATTTCCGGCAAGGAAGGATTGCGCTTTGAAGGCAAAGCCATCGTGTTCGAGGGAGAAGAAAAGGCGTTGCAAGCCATCCTCAAAGGCACGGTCAAGAAAGGCCACGTCGTCGTCATCCGCAGCGAAGGACCGAAAGGCGGACCGGGCATGCGCGAAATGCTTTCGCCCACCAGCGCCATCATGGGCCGCGGCCTCGGCAAAGACGTCGCGCTCATCACTGATGGTCGTTTCAGCGGCGGCAGCCACGGCTTCGTAGTTGGCCACGTGACGCCCGAAGCCTACGTCGGCGGCCCGATTGCGCTCGTGAAGAACGGCGACCCCATCATCATTGACGCCGAGAAGCGGCAAATGACCTTGGGCATCAGCGCTGCCGAACTGAAGAAGCGCAAGCAGGCGTGGAAGAAACCCGCGCCCCGCTACACCCGCGGCGTGCTGGCGAAATATGCTGCGCACGTCACGAGCGCGTCGTTGGGCGCGGTGACGGATGCGGATTTGAAATTATGAAATTTGCAGAATGCTGTGGAAATCATGGTTTCAATGTCGAACAAAACGTGATAGAAAACGGCCATGCGCAAACTTGATTCAGCCATCGGGAAAATTCTCCAGGGCGATGCGCGGGCGTTCATGAGCCAACTACCGGACGAATCATTCGACCTCATCGTTTGCGACGGGCCTTACGCAGTCACGACGCACGAATGGGACAACGTAGCGGACATTCAGCATTTCAATCTCGAATTGCTGAAAGATTTTTCCCGATTGCTCAAGCCCGGCGGCGCGGCGTATCTGTTCGGCAAGCCGGACTGCGTGGATTTCATTGATTACCGGTCGTTCCTGACGTTGCAATCCCGAATCGTGTGGTATCAGCCGAGCCGGTTGGCGCAGGGGCGCATTTCCTACACGAACAATTACGACGTGATCTGCTACTTCAGCAAAGGCAAGGCGAAGACCTTCAATCTTGAGGACATTCGCGTGCCGCAATTAGTGGAATTGGCGCATCGCCTACGCTGTGAGAATGTCCCGTCCGTCCGTAACGGCAAGTATGGCAAGACGGTGTTCAATCCGAATGGCAAAAATCCCGGCGACGTGTGGGGCGACATCAAGCAACTGACCTACAAGTCGAAAGAATTGGTCAGCCGCGAATTACTGAACACGATTCAGAAACCGGAGAAGCTGATGGAACGGCTCATCAAAGCCAGTTCAAATCCGGGCGACTTGGTATTCGACCCGTTCTGCGGGGCTGGCACAGTGCCCGTGGTTTGCGAACGACTTGGCCGCCGTTTCGTGGCCTGTGAAATCAATCCGGACTATTGCCGGATTGCGGAAGAACGGATGGCCAAAGCAGCCAACGGGGATGAATCGTCGGAGAATCTTTTTGAGTTTTCAACTGTTGGCAGAAACGGGAAGCCCGTCATTTCTCAAGCCTGCCTTGTGTAAACGACTTTGCCGTGCTGCTGCGCCCACTTGATCGTGAAGCCAATGTGGGAAATATCATTGCGGCTCGCATCCAGTTGTCGCTCCGCTTCTCGCAGCATCACATCCACCGGAACTTCGTAGATGGCGATGACATCCAGCGGACTTTCTTCATCGAAGACCGCGCAGTAAATCGCCGTGTTGCGCGTGATGCGTTCGAGTGACTTCGCTCGTTTGTCGTGCGGCGACTTGAACATCCGGTCGAGTTGGAATGTCCCGCCATCGAAACAGGAGAGGTATTCAAACTTCCGATTCGGATTGGCTGGGTCAAAAGCATCGGGCTCGTGCTTTGTCCGATGAACCTAGTGACCGAGAATGTCAGCTACGACAAGTTCTTTGACGAGTCCCGGCTGTAGCAGGTTTTTGAAACCATGCTGGGCGGCAATTTCCTGCGCCTTGCGAACGTAGTGGATGATTTGGCTGATGTAGTTCACGGACTGGCGGTGAGGCTATCCATCCCGGCATTTATTGTCGAGAGCGCCATTGTTTCGGACCGGAGTTTTGATTGAGCGCGGTGGAGGTTTCGGTTATCAAGCTTTGACCGAGGAGCGAGCCGCACGGGCGATTCACCGAAATTTTAACCCAAGTTCATCCATCCCACCAAACAGAACGAGCCAAAGACGTTGCGCTCATCACCGACCGACGATTATCTTCTGCGCCGCGCCCACCGCCATGCGGACGAACTCAAGGTAAAGGTTGAAAATCCGGCCAAATGGCTTATACAAGAATCCAGCGATGAAAACTGAAATGCTCAATCCTGCTGAACTGCGAGCCGCCGGCTACAAGGCGCTCGCCGCCGCACTTGGCCCGCTGGGCATGGCGCGATTCCTCCTTCAGTTCGAGCACGGTCATGGCGACTACACCCGCGAACGCCGTCAGCATCTGCATGACAAGTCTGTCTCCACCGTCGCCGCACGAATCCGCGCCCGAAAAAAACCGAGCGCCTGATTTCAGATGCTCGCCAAATACGCCCACACCGTCACGAGTGCCTCGCTCGGCGCGGTGACGGATGCGGAGCTACCTTGGGTCATCCATCAAACCCAACCGGCGTTGCGGCGTCTCGGCAGAGCGCCGCATTCTGAATTTCCCCAAAAGTTTGCGGCAGTCTGCCGACGTGCCGCTACGACAATAGCTCAGAATCCCACCGGTCTTCCATCCCTCAGCTCCGAGTTGGTCCGAGCCGGACTGGCGATCCGCCTTCGTCTGCGCTCCCGCCTTCGCTCTGCTTCCGCCTTCATCTGATTTCAGCGAGACAGGTCGACTTGCCATGCAAGCCCGCCAATCGTTTTGAAGTTTGGGCGGAGGAGCACCTCCGCCCTACCAATTTTTATCCGGTAGGGAAGATTTGCCGCTCTGCCGAGAAGCGGCTACGAGAAGTGGGTTGTATCGCCGGGCTTTTCCACGGAGCACTGATTTCCCCATCCACGGGGCGGGTCAGACGACGAATTCCAATTCCTGGCGGTGCGGGATCAGGCCGCGCTCGTAGGCTTGGCCAAGGACGCGGCGGATGGATTCCCTGCCCTTCTCGCCGTAGTCGAGCGTCCAGTGGTTGACATACATGCCCACAAATTTATCGGCGAGATCGCGGCCCATGTCGCGGGCGTATTGCAGGGCGTGCTGCACGGCTTCGGCGCGATGGTCGAGGCTGAACTGGATGCTCGCGGTCAGCACGTCGGAGATGGCCTTGCGCGTGGCGGGGTCGTGGCGTTTGTGGATGACGTTCCCACCGAGTGGCAACGGCAGGCCTTGGTTCTCCTGTCCCCACCACACGCCGAAATCCTGGCAGACGACGAGGCCCTCGTTCTGATAGGTCAACTGTCCTTCGTGGATGATGAGGCCGATATCCGCAGCGCCGGAGCGCACGGCCTCAAAAATTTTATCGAACGGCACGACGATGTAATCGAAGTTTCGAGTTTCGAGTTTCGAGTTTCGAGTTGTGCCGAGCCAGAGTTGTAGGGCGAGGAAGGCGCTGGTCATGGTGCCGGGCACGGCAATTTTCTTATGCAGGATTTCTTCGCGGGAAAATTTCTGTTTGGCGACGAGCATGGGGCCGTAGCCATCGCCCATGCTCGCGCCGCTGGGCAGGAGCGCGTATTTATCGCTGACGTAGGCGTAGGCGTGGATGCTGACGGCGGTGATGTCCAGCTCGCCGCGCGTGGCGCGTTCGTTGAGGGTCTGGATGTCCTGCAGGATGTGCTCGAAGCGGAAGCCGTGGGTGGGGATCAAATCCTTGGCGAGCGCGTAGAACATGAAGGCGTCGTCCGGGTCGGGCGAGTGGCCGAGGGTCAAAGTTGTTTTCGACATGCGGCGGGAAAATACGGCGCGGCGGCGGTTGAGGAAATAAAATAACGCGCCGCGACGCGCCGTTTCTTCACGCCGCGCCGGGGACGGGGCAGACTTCGTCCTTGGGCGCGACGACTGTTCCGTCCTCGAAATCTGCGGAGGCAGGTTTGAGCGTGAGGTTGAACCACTGGGATTCGGCGTTGGTCATGAGGTCGCTCCAGCGCACTTGCTGGCCGGTGTAGCAGGCGATGCGCCCCATGATGGCGGTCATGGTGGATTCGGCCACGTCTTTGGCGCCGTTGATCGGCTTGTCGGCGGCGATGGCGGCGAGCATGTCCGCGTGTTCCTGCACCATGCCGTTGGCGTGGGTCTTGAATTCGGGGATGTTGAGCTTGTCGAGCTTGGCGGATTTCATTTTGTTGCCGCCGCCGTAGGTCGTGCCTTCGGTGCCGCTGTAGAATTCGCCGACGTTGTCGTAGCAGCCCTTGATCTGACGGCATACGCTGTGGATGTGGCAGTCGTCGCCGTAGTTGTAGTCCACGCTGAAGAAATCGAACTGGTTGCCGGTCTTGCGGCGGGCGCGGCCTCCGAAGCCGATGGCGGAAACGGGAGGGCGGCCAAGAAACCAGTTGGTCACGTCGAGCTGGTGGACGTGCTGCTCGACGATGTGGTCGCCGGACATCTCGGCAAAGCTGGTCCAGTTGCGCACGAGATAGCTGGCGTCGCTCTCGCCGGGAGCGCGTTCCTTGAACCAGAGTGTGCCGCCGCACCAACTGATGTTGCCGCCGGTGATCTTGCCGATGGCTCCCTGAGCAATCGCGTTCTGGTTGCGCTGGTAGTCGGCCATGTGTCGCCGTTGCGTGCCGGCGACGATGGTCAGGCCCTTCTGCTTGGCGACTTCGCCGATGGCGATGACTTTGCGCACGCCGACGGGGTCAACGGCCACGGGCTTCTCGATGAAGCAATGTTTGCCGGCGGCCACGGCGGCAGCGAAGTGTAGCGGGCGGAAAATCGGCGGCGTGGCGAGCAGGATGATTTCAATTTCCTTTTCGGCGACGACCTTGTGGTAGGCGTCTGCGCCGGAGTGGGCGCGGCAGCCGGGGAATTGCGCGGCTATCTTGTCGGCCTTCTCTTGGAAGAAATCGGCGACGGCGACGACCTCGATTGTGTGCCCGATCGTTTTGGCGGCTTCGATGATATTGTCCACCGCGCCGGTGCCGCGGCCGCCGCAGCCGACGAGGCCAATCTTGAATTTGCGACCGCCGGTCTTGCTCTGGGCGCGGATGTTGAAGAGCGGCATGGCGGAGACGACGGCGCCGGTGATGGCGGCGTTTTTGATGAAGTTGCGGCGGGTGAGGATTTGTGGAGTGTTCATTTGGTTGTTGGTTGAGTGTTGTGAATGACGCGGCGTGGCGGGAGTTGGTTACACGTCGCAGATTTGCACGCCTTGCTTGAGCGAGGCGAGTTTGTCGGCGCGTTTGGGGACGAATTCCTGGGCGACGTAGCCTTTGAATCCGGTGTCGAGGATGGCTTGCATGATGCGCGGATAATTCAGCTCTTGCGTCCCGTCAATCTCCGCGCGGCCCGGCACGCCGCCGGTGTGGTAGTGGCCGAAGTATGCGTGGTTCTCCTTGATGGTGTCGCACACGTCGCCGTCCATGATCTGCATGTGGAAGATGTCGTAGAGCAGTTTGAAATGCTCCGAGCCGGTGCGCTTGACGAGTTCCACGCCCCACGCGGTGTGGTCGCACTGATAATCCTTGTGGCTGCGTTTGCTGTTGAGCAGTTCCATGCAGAGCGTGACGTTGAGCTTCTCGGCGAGCGGCAGGAGGCGCTTCAAGCCGATGGCGCAATTCTCCAAGCCTTGCTCGTCGCTGAGTCCCGCGCGGTTGCCGGAGAAGCAAATGACGCGCTCGTAGCCGTTGGCGGCGGCGTCCTTGATGCGCTGCTCGTAGGCGAGCACGAGCTTGTCGTGATGCTCGAGGCGGTTGAACGCCTTGGTGATGCCGCCAAGTCCGTCAATCGTGGGAAAACTCACCATCGAGACCGCGAGGCCGTGCTGCTTGACCACGGGAAAATCCTTCGGGTCAATCAGGTCTATCGCTACGAGGCCCATCTCCTTGCCGGCTTTGCAAAGGTCTTCGAGCGCGATGTCTTTGTAGCACCACCGGCACGCGGAGTGATGAATGCGGCCCTTGAGCTTGGCGGTAATGGATTCCTCCGCGATGGCGCGCGCGGAAAATTTTGCGGTGACGGCCACGGCGGTGGCGGCGGTGGCGGCTTTGAAGATGGCGGAGCGCCGGGACATGGTGGATTTCACGCCTGAACTTCTACCACGAATGGCGCGGAAACGCACAGGGAAATCTACGGGCGTTCTGCAGCGCGGCGGGCTTCAACTTTTTTTGCGGAAGACGTTGGTCGGGTCTTCGAGGTTCAGCACGGAGAGGTCGAGGCCGCTGCTGGGGTCGCGGTTGTAGGCCACCTGCATTTGCGCGGCCACCTTCACGGCGGCAGCGGCGGCGAAATATTTCACCGCGCCGACGCTCAACTGCGCCTGGAAGATGACGACGATCAGGGAGTGCTCATCCACGTTGGTGATGAGCAGGCTGAAGTTTTCGCCTTGTTGATAGACGTTGTTGAAATTTTTCTCGTGGACGAGGTTGGCGATGGATTGATTGGCCAGATACGCGCCGGAGGAGAGGGCGGCGATGGTGGTGGGGTCGAACTGCGCGGTCTCGCCGCTCTGGGCGAGAAGGAAGCCGCCCTTGTCAATCAGCAGCACGGCGGTGGCGTCGCTCCGCTCAATCAGATCACGCAGGACGGAGTCGAGCTGCGAGACGTCGTCTTCGATGAGCTGTGGCAGGGTGGGCATGGCATGAACTACGCCGAGCCGTGGTTGACGTATTTGTGGAGGAGCATCCGGGTGATCATGTTGAGCGTCTCGAAGACGCCCTCGCACTTGTGCGCGCTGGAGCTGAAGGAGGGCACCTGCACCTCGCGGTTGTTGAGGAGGAACTCCATGTATTCCACGGGCGCGACTTCAGGGAGGTCGCGCTTGTTGTATTGGAGAACGTAGGGAATTTCGGCGAGGTTGATCTTGAGAGCCTTCAAGTTCTCCTCGAGGTTGGCGAAGCTCTCCACGTTCTCGGCCATCTTGCCGTATTGCGAGTCGGCCACGAAGACGATGCCGTCCACGCCGCGGAGGACGAGCTGGCGGGTGGTGTTGTAGATGACCTGCCCGGGAACGGTGTAGAGCTGGAACTTGGTTTTGTAGCCCTTGACGGCCATGGCCTCGATGGGGAGGAAGTCGAAGAACAGCGTGCGGTCGGAACTGGTCGCGAGGGAAACGAGCTTGCCCTTGTTGCCCTGCGTTGTCTGGACGTGGTCGTGGACCTGCACGAGGTTCGTGGTCTTGCCGCACATGGCCGGCCCGTAATAGACGATCTTGACCTGCAGTTCCTTGGTGGCTTGGTTGATGATGGCCATAAATTATATCTGCGGTTTGGGTTTGCGATCGAGTTCGGCGGCGAGCGCGGCGAGTTCCGCAACGGGCAGCGGCGCATTGGCGCAGCTGAACGCGGCGAAGAAAATCGCGCCGACCTTGAAGATGATCCAGCCGGTGTTGCCGAGGGTGAAGGACAGGTCCTTCAAATCGCCCATGCGGTATTCCCGCGCACTCTGGCTGACGCGCGAGTAGAGCTGCGGAGTGAAGGCGGCGAGGGAATCGCCGTTCACATTCGGCGGCAGTTGGCTCGCTACAAGCAGGCCGTCGGCGAGGGTGATGAGCACGCCGGCCACGCCTTCGAGCACTGCGGCCTTGGCGACGATGTCGTTCGGCGTGGCGTAGCGCCTGAGGAATTCCGTGCCGGAACGGGGGGTGTCAGACGACCGCGCCTTGCCGGTGATTTCCGTGTCGGCAAAAATAATCGGAGACGGCTTCGGCTCGGCGGGCGCGGGCGCGGGCGCGGCGGGTTTGGGCTTTTCCGGGCCGGAAAAGAGGTCGGGGATGGTCGCATCCACCGCGACCTGCCGCGTGGAGCGCGCGCCGGGCAGTTGGGCGAGGAAGAGTGGCGCGAGGATTTTGAGCGGCAGCTCGAGCAGTTCAGCATCGTGCGCGGAGGTCGCCGCTGCGGAGGGTGAATTCAGCCAGGAACGAACCTGCCGCCACGGGAAAACCGCGCGGCCTTTCTTCAACGCCTCCCCTATCAGCGCCACGGGCAGCGCCGCCGCCGCGTCGGTCAAATTCATCTGTGCGATCTCCATCTGCACGGCCGGCGGCCAAGCTGCCGCGAGTTCCGTGAGCGCGACCGTGAGCACCGGAGCGGCGACTGCGGGGACTGCGGCGACTGCGGCGGGCGGCATGGCTGCTGCGACTTGAATGCGCGGCGCAGGCGTGCGCGATTGCCAGCGCGGAATAGCGGGTGCGGGAATGGTTGCCGAAACGGGCGGAGGCGGGAGCGGCGCGGAGGCGGCAGTTCCTTGTTCTGAAAAATTTGGCACCACGCTCGTGTCGTCCGCTTTCCGGACGAACGGCGCGGCAGGCGTCACATCGGGCTTGTAGATATTCAACCCCTCCGCATTTCCGGCAAACGGGCTGGTGATTTCGGCTGGCACCTGCACGGCGCTTTGAGTGCGGCGCGGCAGCAGCGAGGGGTTGATGCGAGAGAGAATTTCCGAGAGCGGCAATTCCACGACCGCTTGGTCGCGGTCTTCCTGGGAGTAGAAGAGGTCGCCCGCCATCTGGCGCAGTTCGCCAAAGGTGATCCTGACGGCGCCGCGCGCAAGCTGCGGCAAAACCACCCCCAACGGCACGACCACCAGCGCCTGACCGTTGACCGGCAACTTCACCCTCCCCTGCAAATCACTGGGCAGGCGGTTGAAGATGGCCGAGAGTGGCAGCTCCACCGCAACCACCTTCGCGACGGCGATGGCGGGGGTTGCGCCCGCAACGGGACGCGCGGGAGCGGTGACGGTGGAAAATTTCGGCTGCACCGCAGATGGGAAGGTGTTGTTTCCTACTTCCGATTTTCGCAGCCAGGTTTTTACGAATCCAAACATGATGTTCAACTCAAACAGCCTTCAGGGCGATTTCAAAGCTCAAAAGCCAGAAGCATGCCACGGCCAGCCGCTTTCAAGTCTCCTTCCATATGACATGGCCGAGGCGTCGTGCGCCAGCCATTTCTCCGCAGCCTTGTCCCACCAATGGACTGGCGCTTGTCCACATTTGCGGAAATTGCGCCCGCCCGCAGTCAACGGAACACGTCTTGCTTGTTGACTCCGATGAATTAATTGCGGTTCACTGTCCCCGCGTCCGCAATCCGCAACCCGACAACCCATGCCCGCCAAACAAAAAATTCTGCTCGTGGATGACGACCAGGACCTGCTCGACCTCTACAAGCAGATCCTCTCCAAAATGCCGAGCCAGCCCGAGATCGTCACCGCCGGCAACGGCGCCCGCGCCGTGGCCATCCTTGAATCAGAACCCTTCGCCATGCTCATCTGCGACCTGCGAATGCCCAAGATGGACGGCCTGCAAGTCCTCGCCATCGTCCGCCGCAAATATCCCCAGCTCCGCACCATCGTCCTCACCTCCGTCCTCGACGAGGAATTCCGCTCCCGCGCCTACGCCATCGGCGTGGACCTCTTCTGGCTCAAACCCGGCAACGAACGCGAGGTGCGCCTCTTCATCGAATGCCTCGAATCCCTCCTCACCCGCGATACCCACGCCGGCTTCCGCGGCCTCCAAAACAAAAGCCTCGTGGATCTCATCCAGCTCGAATGCCTCTCCAACAACTCCCTCGTCCTCCGCATCACCAACGGCCCGCTCACCGGCAACATCTGGATACAGAACGGCGAAGTCATTGATGCCACCGCCGAAGGACTGGACGGCGAAATCGCCTTCAAAGGCATCCTCACCTGGAAAACCGGCAGCTTCGAATCCCTCCCCGCAGAACCCGAACACACCCGCGCCATCCAGAAAAGCTACAACGCCCTCCTGCTCGAAACCATGCAGGCCATTGACGAAGCACGCAGCGACGCCGCCGCCGCCAGCGAACCCCAGGCTCAGGCCGAATCCGCCGGCGCGCTACCCCTCGCCATGCTCGCCCGGCTCGATGGCGCCGAGTTCGCCCTCGTCGCCGAGACCGACCCGAAAGGCCACTCCGAATCGCGCGGCCTGGAAAACCCCGAGCGCATGACCGCGTGGGCGCGCCAGACCCTCCAGCGATTCAACGTCATCGCCGAACGACTTCAAGCCGGACAGCTCCAACAAATCGAATGCCTCGGCCCACAGCGCAGCGCCGGACTCGCCGCCCACGGCGCAACCATCCTCTGCATGGGCTGGCGACCCGACCTCTCCGCCGAAGAACTCCGCGAACGCACACGAAAGGCACTCGTCCAATGGGCTTCCTGAATTTCAAATCCCACTCCACCGTGTTCCTGATGCGTCTGCCATCCGGCTGCTTCACCGCAGACCGCTCCGGAAAAATCGTCGCCTCCACCCTGCCCCAGAGTTTTTCCCCGCAGCTCATGCAGGAAATCACCGCCGCCGTCCTCGCCACGTTCCGCGACGCGCAGGCCGCGCAGATGCCCCTCGCCGAAATCATCATCCGCTTCGCCTCCATCAAAATCACCGCCCGCGAAATGCACGGCGGCGCGATCGTTTTCCTTGCGCCCCAGACACCCTCCTCCAACCACAACTGACCCCGCTTATGCGCGACAAAAAACTCGACCAGCTCATCCAGCAGCTTGAGACCTATCTCGAATGCTGGAAACAATTCAACCGCTTCCTCGGCCTCACCCGCACCAAAAAATTCGGCGCGGAGGACGAACAGCAATTCCTCGAGGTCAAAAGCGTCATCGTCCAGGAACTCGAACTCATCCTCTCCATCGTGGACAACGGCACGCCCACCCGCGAAGAAGTCCACACCCTCATCTCCACCGCCCCCTCGCTCCGCACCATCAGCGAGATGAACGACAGCGCCCTCCGCAACCTCGAAAACCAGTGGCACAAAATCTACATCGGCTGGCACGCCGTCGTCGGCCAACTCAAGGTCCGCCAGCGCGAACTCGCCAACAAATCCCCGCTCGCCGCCCTCTTCGGCAGGAAAAGTTAGAGCTGCCGATAAATTCGATTCCCGAAATTCCAGCCCGCGAACGGAACGCCGATTTCCAAATCGGCTTGCTGGTTCAACCTCCGACCTCCTGCCGACACGGAAATCAGCGCACCAATCTGGAGACCGATTCCAGCAGCGTCTCCACAAGCGCCAATCATTCATATCCTCATATCAAGATACATTGATTTTACTGTTGAACCCCTGATTTTGAACCGTTATTCTCGCTTCACCTTTTTTAAAAACCGTGAGCACAAAACCGAACAGAGCATTGGAATTGGAGCGCCTGCTCCGCGAACGCATCGTTATCATTGACGGCGCCATGGGCACGATGATCCAGCGCTACAAGCTGGAGGAGGCGGATTATCGCGGCGCGCGCTTTGCCGACTGGCACAAAGACCTCAAAGGTCTCAACGACCTGCTCAACGTCACCAAGCCCGCCGTCATCGAGGAAATCCACCGCCAATATCTCGAAGCCGGCGCGGACATCATCGAGACGAACACCTTCAACTCGCAATCCATCTCGCTCGCGGATTACGGCATGGAAGCCCTCGCCTACGAACTCTCCAAGGCCGGCACAGAATGCGCCCGACGCGCCGCCGACGCCGTCGAGCAAGCGCAACCGGGCCGCGTCTGTTTCGTCGCCGGCGCGATTGGGCCGACGACCAAAACATCGTCCATCTCCACCGACGTGAACAACCCCGGCGCGCGCGGTTGCACCTACGATGAACTCGTCGTCTCCTACAGCGAACAGATCAACGGCATGCTCGACGGCGGCGCGGACGTGCTGCTCGTGGAAACCATCTTCGACACGCTCAACGCCCGCGCTGCATTCTTCGCCATCCAGAAAATCTACGACGAACGCGGCATCGTCCCCCTGCCCTTTTTGGAAGTCCAAAGTCCAAAGTCCAAAGTCCAAGGTCGCATCGTCCCGATCCTCGCCTCCGTCACGTTCATCCAAGCCGGCAGCAACCGAGGCGTCACCGGCCAGACCGTCGAAGCGTTCTGGAATTCCATTTCGCACATCCCGCTCCTGAGCGTCGGCATGAACTGCGCGCTCGGCCCGAAGGAATTGCGCCCGCTCATCGAGGAACTCTCCGGCCTCGCGCCGATCTACATGAGCGCGTATCCGAACGCCGGTTTGCCGAATCCGCTCCTGCCCACTGGATTTCCCGAAACGCCCGAGACGCTCGCCCCACAACTCCGCGAGTGGGCGCAGAACGGCTGGCTCAACATCGTCGGCGGCTGCTGCGGCACCACGCCGCCCCACATCAAGGCCATCGCCGAAGCCGTCAAAGGTCTGCCGCCGCGCAAAGTTCCGGCAGTCGCGCCCAACCTGCGCTTGAGCGGACTCGACGCATTGACCGTCACCCCGCAGACCAACTTCCTCAACATCGGCGAGCGCACGAACGTCGCGGGCTCGCCGAAGTTCGCGCAGCTCATCAAGGCCGGCGAATACGAGGCCGCCGTCGCCGTCGCGCGCCAGCAAGTCGAGAACGGCGCGCAGGTCATTGACGTGTGCATGGACGAGGGAATGATCGAGGGCGTGCCCGCGATGACGCGCTTCCTCAACCTCATCGCCTCCGAGCCGGACATCTGCAAAGTCCCGATCATGGTGGACTCCTCGAAATGGGAAGTCCTCGAAGCCGGATTGAAATGTCTTCAAGGCAAAGGCATCGTCAATTCCATCTCGCTCAAGGAAGGCGAGGAGAAGTTTCTTACGCAGGCGAAACTCGTTCTGCGCTACGGCGCGGCGGTCGTCGTGATGGCGTTCGATGAAAAGGGCCAGGCCGATTCCTTCCAGCGCCGCACGGAAGTCTGCCAGCGCGCCTACGATCTGCTCGTCCAGAAAGTCGGCTTCCCGCCGCAGGACATCATTTTCGATCCCAACGTCCTCACCGTCGGCACAGGCATGGAGGAACACGCGAACTACGCCGTGGACTTCATCCGCGCGACGCAATGGATCAAGGAAAATTTGCCGCACGCCAAAGTCAGCGGCGGCATCAGCAACGTCTCGTTCTCATTCCGCGGCAACAACGCCGTGCGCGAGGCCATGCACAGCGCGTTTCTGTATCACTCCATCAAAGCCGGCCTCGACATGGGCATCGTCAACGCCGGAATGCTCGCGGTCTATGAGGAAGTCCCCAAAGAACTTTTGGAGTTGGTCGAAGACGTTCTCCTCAATCGCAAACCCGACGCCACCGAGCGGCTCATCAAGTTCGCCGAGTCCGTGAAGCAGAAGGGCAAAGCCGAAGTCGTCGAGGACGAATGGCGCAAAAGCCCGGTCGAAGAACGCCTCACCCACGCGCTCGTCAAGGGCATCGTGGATTTCATAGATACGGATGTCGAAGAGGCGCGCCAGAAATTCGCCAAACCGCTGCAAGTCATCGAAGGCCCGCTCATGGCCGGCATGAACGTCGTCGGCGATCTGTTCGGCGCGGGTAAAATGTTTCTGCCGCAGGTCGTCAAGTCTGCGCGCGTGATGAAAAAAGCCGTGGCGTATCTCATGCCGTTCATGGAGGAGGAGAAATTGCGGGCGCGTCGGGAACGCGAATTGCGCGTGCTCGCGGAACAACAGCCGGGCGATGCGATCACGCTGGTCAAAGGCTTCACCTACTGGCCATTTCCTGATTTGACCGCCGCCGAGCGCGCCATCGAGCGGAAGTTTGCCGCCGAACTGGCCGCCGACCTCGACGATGCCGCGCGCCGTTACGAAGCGGAGTTTGCGAACGTGCTGGACCGCAACAGCGCACAGGAATTGAGTCCCGACTACACCGCGACGCGCGAAAGCCGTCAGCGCTGGAGCATCGCCACGCTCGCGCCGGCCGGGGGATTCATTGACTGGCTGTTCGCAAAGCGGCTCGCGGAACTGCCGCCGGAAAGTTTGATTGCCTTCAACGCCGGCGGCCAGGGCAGCGGCAAAACCACCGCGACGCGGCAGTCGGAAGTCGAGCGCGCCGCCGATATTTTGATGGACGGCACATTGCAAAACGAAGCGCGCAGCCGGGAACACATCCAGGAAGCGCTGGCGCGAGGTCACATCGCTCAAATCCGTTTTGTTTACTGTCCCTGGGACAAGGCGGTGGTCAACATCCTGCGGCGCAGCGCCAAGGAAACCGGACGCATCGTGCCGCTCAAGCGCGCAGCAGGCGGACACTTTCAATCGGCGCGAACGGTTCTCTCGCTTGCCGACAACAAGCCTGAAAAAGGACGGCTGGAAATTTTCGTCTTTGACAACACAGACTTTAACGAACCAACACTCCAAAATCTGGACTGGCTTCGCAATCGCCTGCACCAATCCACTGAAATCCTCCTTGAAACCGGGGGAAATATAGCCGAAAGTTACCTCAATGAAAACCGCAACGATCCAGACTTCGCATCCGGCGCAATCCGAAAAGGATTCTTCCAAGCGTCCGAGCATCGAGGACCGGATTCGCCAGCTCAACGAAGCGACACTGTCAGCGCTCCGCAAGGCGGGACAAGCCCGCACTCTGAAAGAGCAGCAGAAGAAACTCACCGCAGCCTCCCACTGACCGCCGAAGGCGACAAAGCCGGGCGCATCCTCCTCGCCACCGTCAAGGGCGACGTCCATGACATCGGCAAAAACATCGTCGGCGTCGTCCTCGCCTGCAACAACTACGAGGTCATTGACCTCGGCGTGATGGTGTCGTGCGAAAAAATTCTCACCACCGCCCGCGAACTCAACGTGGACGTCATCGGCCTGAGCGGCCTCATCACGCCCTCGCTGGACGAGATGGTGCACGTCGCCCGCGAGATGGAACGGCAAGGCATAAAGTTGCCGCTGCTCATCGGCGGCGCGACCACGAGCAAGGCGCACACCGCCGTGAAGATTGCGCCCGGCTACAGCGAGCCAGTCGTCCACGTCCTCGATGCCAGCCGCGCCGTGCCCGTCGTCAGCAATCTCATCAGCAAAGCGAACAAGCCGAAGTTCGCCCAGGAATTGCGCGCCGAATACGACCGCATCCGCTCCCAGCACGGCGGCCAGACCGCGAAACTTATTTCACTGGAAGACGCCCGCGCCAAAGCGCCGAAGCTGAAGTTCGATGAGCTGCCGCAGCCCAGCTTCACCGGCGTGCGCACGCTGAATTCCGGCAACTTCAATCCCGCCAAGTGCGACTGCGGCTCGGCGCACGGCCACGCCGGAGCGTTCGGCGTTTCGTTGGCAGACGTCGTGCCGTTCATTGACTGGACGCCGTTCTTCCACACGTGGGAACTGCGCGGCGTCTATCCGAAGATTCTCCAACACGAAAAGCACGGCGAGGAAGCCACGAAACTTTTCGCCGACGCCCAGAAGCTGCTCGGCGAAATTGTCGCCAAAAAACTCCTCCAACTCCGCGCCGCCTACGGCCTCTTCCCCGCCAACGCCACCGGCGACGACGTGGAGGTTTACACCAACGGCTCGCGCAAGCATCTGCGGACGAAGTTCCATTTCCTCCGCCAGCAAATCATCAAGGACGATGCCTCGCCGAACTGGTGCCTCGCGGACTTTGTCGCGCCCAAATCGGCAATCACCAATCGGCAATCGCCAATGGATTTTCTCGGTGCGTTCGCCGTCACCGCCGGCCACGGCTTGAAGGAGATCGTGGACAAGTTCAAGGCCGACCACGACGACTACAACGCCATCATGGCCGAAGCGCTCGCCGACCGGCTGGCCGAGGCGTTCGCGGAATATCTGCACAAGCGCGTCCGCGAGGAATGGGGTTTCGGCCAGTTGGAGAAGCTCACCACCGACGAAGTCATCGCGGAACAATACCGTGGCATCCGCCCCGCGCCCGGCTATCCCGCCTGCCCCGACCACACCGAGAAGGGGATTCTCTGGGACCTGCTCGACTCCGAGAAACACACCGGCATCAAACTCACGGAAAGTTTCGCCATGTGGCCGGGCAGCAGCGTGAGCGGCTTTTATTTCGCGCACCCGGAATCAAAATATTTCGCCGTCGGCAAGCTCGGCAAAGACCAGTTGCTCGACTACCACCAGCGCAAAGGCATGACCCTGCAGGAATCCGAACGCTGGCTGGGGCCGTATCTGAATTACGAGCCGGGCAAGTAAGAACTGCACCGGAAATTTTCACCGCGCGAACGTTGGTAAGAATATGGTGGCTGAGGGCGGAATTGAACCGCCGACACAAGGATTTTCAGTCCTCTGCTCTACCAACTGAGCTACTCAGCCAGCCAAGGGCGCACATTGAACTCATCCCCCGTCGGATTGGCAAGCTTGAACCACGCAAAGGGTGTGACTGAAACTGCCGCGCAGCAGAGGCCGCCCCAAGTTGGAGTTCAAGCTTTAGCTTGTTCCCATCACTCTGGACACCGCCCCGACACGCTAAAGCGTGAACTCCAACAATCTCTGCGCGGCACTTCCAGTCACAACCCCACGCAAAAAACGCGCAGCCCAGCTGCGCGTAACCACCGTCATCGTCAATACCATCAACGCCAGTGTCCCGGATGATGCCCCCATCCCCGCCTGCCCGCGTTCTCCCAACGACCGCCTATCCACATTGAATAGCCCGGCGAAGGACGACACCACCGCCCGCTCTCCCACGCCCATCCGCCGTTCCAAATCCATTCCCCTCCGAGCCACACATACCCCGGCCCGGGCGCGATGCTGATGACCTCCACGCGTGGCGACGGCGGCGCTTGCCGGACATACACAACTTGCGGCTGCGCTGCCGGCGCAACCCGCGCTCCGCCGCCGGAACTCGCCGTGTTGATCATAAAATCAATCACCTTGTTGCTCACGCCCGCATCCCGCAGATCAATAATCTCCGCCGTGCTCAGCCGATACACCGACCGCGAGGTGCGGAGCTGGCTGACAATGATGTCATCCTCGATGCCCGCCCGCGCCAGCGCCTTGATGTCCGCGATGCTCAACGGCGTCCCCTGCTCCACGCGCTGGTAGGTCACCGGCGACTGCTCCCGCAACCGCGCCCGCTCCTCCTGATCCATCGAATGCCCGATCAAGCCGCCGGAAATCAGCCCCACCGCCGCGCCGATCAACGCCCCCTCGCCAGCATGACCGCTCGTGCTGCCGATGAGCGCGCCCGCGCCCGCGCCAATCGCCCCGCCGGTCAACGCACCGCCTCCAGTGCGGTCAGGCGAACCATCCGGCGCAACGCAACCCGTGAAAACCAAGGCCGAAGCCATTCCCACAACAACCAACAAATGTAATTTCATATTCATCTCCAATGTTGTCAGACACCGCCCGCCAGTTTCGTATTCAAACATCTTGCCCGCTGAAAACTATCCACCATCAACTAAAAACTATCAACTATCTTACGCCCGTGGATGCGCCTTCTCGTAAGCCTGCTTCAACCGCTCCGTGCTGACGTGCGTGTAGATCTGCGTCGTGACGAGATGCGCGTGGCCGAGCAGTTCCTGCACGCTGCGGAGGTCCGCGCCGGCGTCCAGCAGATGCGTGGCGTAGCTGTGCCGCAACTTGTGCGGCGTGAGCCTCGGATCAAGCCCCGCCACCGCGAGATGCTGTTTCAACCGCCGCGCCAGCATCGTCCGGCTGACCGGCGTGGGGATAATCTTTTCAGATTGGAACACCGGCGAGGTCGCGCCCGGAGGTTGCTTGAGCGTTTTCCAATATCGTTTGATCGCCTTCAGCGCGGGCACACCGATGGGCACTTGGCGTTCCTTCCTGCCCTTGCCGCGCACACGGACAAGCTGCTCGCTCCAATCAATGTCCGCCACGCGCAGGCCGGTGAGTTCGCTCACACGCAGCCCGCAGGAATAAATCGTCTCCAGAATCGCCACATCGCGGCAGCAGATGCTCGCCGTGATGGGCCGGCCCACGCTTTTCGGCTTCGGCGCTTTCAGCGGCTTCAGCGGCGCTTCCAGCAAATCCTTCATCTGCTGGATCGTGAGAAACTGCGGCAGCAACTTCGGCAACTTCGGCAGCGAAAGATTCTTGATGGGCGACGTCATCGCCTCGCCTCGGCGGATGAGAAAGCGGTAGAACGTCCGCAGCGCGGAGAACCGCAGCGCGATCGCCGCGCGCCCCAGCTTTTGCCGGCCCAGAAAGCGGAGGTAACTGCGGAAGTCATCGCGCTGAAGTTTGCCCCAGACGGGCGACTGCCGACGCTCGTTCTTGTGCCACAGCCAGAACTCCTCCACCGCCTGCTTGTAATTCCGCTGCGTATAAACCGAAGCCCCGCGATCCGTCGCCAAGTGCGCGAGGAATTTCTGAATCCACTTGTCGCGGATTTCGGTGGCGGGATTGGCGGCTTGGTTTCCCATTTCTTCCACAGATTACGCTGATTGCACAGATTGTTTCAATCTGCGTTCATCCGCGAAATCTGCGGACAAACTTATTCGCCCTCGCGTGGCGGGAAGTCGAAGGTGATCTTGCCCTTCTTGTCCATGACGAGATACGCCGGGAACGGCTTGCCGGCCTTGGAGATGAATTTCTCCAACAGATCGCTCTTGCTGGTCTCAATGATTTTCACCGCCTGCGCCGCGTCAATCGGCTGTTCCAGAATCGTCTTGCCGATCTTGAACTTGCACGCCTTCACGTCCAACTGAGATTGCTCGCAAAGATAACCGGCCTCGGTGTCAAAAACTTTTCCGCCGCACTTCGGGCATTTGCCGATGGCTTCCTTGCCGGTGAAATCAATCTTCGGCTGCGGCTCGCCCGGCGTGCCGCCCTTGGCTTTGCCCTTGGCCTCGCGCGGTGCGAACTCGAACGCGGTCTTGCCGTCCTTCACCACGAGGAACGCCTTGAACGGGCGATTGTTCTTTTTGGAAATAAATCTCGTCAGCAAATCCGTTTTACCCGTCGCCAGCAATTTCGTGATCTGCGCCGGCTCGATTGTCTGCTGCAAAATGATCTTGCCGCTGCGGAACGAGCAGGTCTTCTCGGGCGCGGCTTGCTTTTCGCAGACATAATTCATGCCTGCGTCATATACATTGCCGCCACACGCAGGACATTTGCCGAGCGGTTCTTTCCCCGTGAAATCAACCGGCGCGCTCGCCACCCCGTCCTTGTTCTGGTCGTTGCCGAAGTCAAACTCCGGCTTCGACTCCGCGTTCATCTTGATGATGGCGGCGAACGGAAAGCCCTGCTTGCTGCGGAAACCTTGCAGCGGCCCGACCACGCCTTTGCTGATGAGCTCCTCGACTTCGGAAATTTCCAACTGCCGGCTTGCCACGATTTTCCAGAGCGCGAAGTCGCATTTCTGGCACTGGAACTTTTTGTAGTTCTCCAGAATCTCGCCGCCGCACTTGGGGCACGGCACGGTGAGCTTGCCGTAATCGCCGGGCACAGTATCGCTCTCGTGCAGCTTCGCCTTCGCCACCATGTCGCGCGTGGCGGCGGCGATCTCCTGCATGAACTCGTCGCGCTTCATCTTGCCGCGCGCCATGAGGTTCAATTTGAATTCCCATTCGCCGGTGAGTTCCGGCGAGCAGAGCTGTGGAACATCCAAGCCGCGCAGCAGTGTGATGATGGAAAAAGCCTTGGCCGTCGGCTGCAGCTCGCGGCCGTTGCGATGGATGTATTTCTCCCAGAGCAATCCCTCGATGATTGTTGCGCGCGTGGCGGGCGTGCCGAGTCCTTTCTCGCTCATCGCCTCGCGCAACTCTTCATCGTCAATCAATTTGCCCGCGCCTTCCATCGCGCCGAGCAACGTCGCTTCCGAATAACGCGCCGGCGGTTTGGTGACGTTCGCCTCGACTTCGATCTTCACGGTCTTGACCGTCTCGTTCGGCTGCACCGGCACGAGGCTCGGCGTGTCATCCGACTCGGCGGCTTCCTTGCCATAGACCGCGAGCCAGCCGGCGTTGACCAGCACCTTGCCATCACTCTTGAACGGCTCACCCTCGACGCGCGTGATGCGCGTGGTCACCAGAAATTCCGCCGCCGGATAAAAGATGGCGAGAAAACGTTTCGTGACGAGGTCGTAAAGTTTCTGTTCCGGCTCGCTCAACGCTTTGGGCGCGACGAGCGTGGGGATGATGGCAAAGTGATCCGAAACTTTCGCGTTGTTGAAGATGCGTTTGTTCGGACGCACCCAGCCGTTCTTCAAAATCGTCTCGGCAGGCGTGCTGTAATTCGTGTCCGCCAGCATCCCCATCGTGGCCTTGACCGTCTCGATGTAATCCTCCGGCAACGCGCGCGAATCCGTTCTCGGATACGTCAGCACCTTGTGTTTCTCGTAGAGCGCCTGCGCCAGCCCAAGCGTGTTCTTGGCGGAAAAACCAAACCGCCCGTTCGCCTCGCGCTGCAACGTCGTCAAATCATAAAGCTGTGGCGACATCGAAGTCGTCGGCTTGCTTTCTTCGGTGACGATGCCCGGCTTGCCGAGACATTTGGCTTTGATGGCGTCCGCAAATTTGACATCCCAAACGCGCTCTTGCTTGAGTTGATCATCGCCTTCCTTCCTGGAAAACTTCTCGTCGAACCAGCGCCCCGGATACTCGCCCGCTTGCGCGCCGAACGTGCCGTGGATTTCCCAGTAGTCGCGGGAGATGAACTTCTTAATCTTCTCCTCACGCTCCACCAGAATCGCCAGCGTCGGCGTCTGCACCCGGCCCACCGTCGTGAGATGAAACCCGCCGGTCTTGGAATTAAAGGCCGTCATCGCCCGCGTGCCGTTGATGCCGATGAGCCAGTCGGATTCCGAGCGGCACGTCGCCGCATCCGCCAGCGGAATCATGTCCGCGTCCGAGCGCAAATGCGCGAAGCCATCGCGGATGGCGGCGGGCGTCATGGATTGCAGCCACAGCCGTTGGATAGGCTGCTTGGCTTTAGCGTATTGAACGATGTAACGGAAAATTAATTCGCCCTCGCGCCCCGCGTCGCAGGCATTCACGAGCGCGGTGACATCCTTGCGCTTGATGAGCTTGAGCAAGACCTTGAGCCGCGCCTCGCTTTTCTCGATGGGCAGCAGATCAAAATGCGGCGGGATGACCGGCAGATTGGCGAACGTCCACTTGCCACGCTTGACCTCGAACTGTTCCGGCACGCAAATCGTGAGCAGATGGCCGACCGCCGATGAGATGACGTAGTCGTCGTTCTCGAAGTAGTCGTCGTGTTTCTGAAACTTCCCGAGCGCCTTGCTGATGTCGCTGGCGACAGACGGTTTCTCCGCAATGATGAGAGTTTTGCCCAT